>SEAD01000066.1 GCA_004173355.1 Chitinophagaceae bacterium
CACTGCCGCCGAGTGTTGTTGATGCATACACACCGAGGAATACAGCCATCGCCCAGCCAAAGCTGATTACGATCCACCCGCCCCCATGACCTTTTGTATTTTTTAAAACAACATTCGACACCACCCCGTTGCCAAGGATGATCATAAGCGCGGTGCCTGCCAGTTCGCCGGTAAATGGACTCATAGTTACAATTGTTATGATTGGTTAATCTTCTGCCCAGGCCTGCGCAGCGCGCACAGCTTTTTTCCAGCCTTTCTGCATTTCCCCTTTTGTATCCGCGTCCATCCCCGGTTCAAACACTTTGTCCACCTGCCAGTACTGCTGCAGCTCAGCCAGGTCTTTCCAGAAACCAACAGCCAGGCCGGCAAGATAGGCCGCACCAAGCGCGGTTGTTTCGGTTACCTGCGGGCGTACCACGCTGGCACCGATCATGTCAGACTGGAACTGCATCAGGTGATCATTCACTGTGGCCCCGCCATCAACACGGACCTCGGTAATCGGAAGACCGGCATCCGCCTGCATTGCATGCATCAGGTCCATACTCTGGAACGCAATGCTTTCAATCGCGGCACGGGCAAGATGATGGTCTTCGGTGCCACGCGTGAGGCCAACGATAATACCCCGCGCATGCTGGTTCCAGTAAGGCGCACCCAGACCCGTGAATGCAGGCACCATATACACCCCTCCATTATCCTCTGCGCGCCGGCAAAGCCGTTCCACATCGGATGACTTCTGGATAATCTTCAGTCCGTCCCTCAGCCACTGCACCACTGCACCACCGATAAATACACTTCCTTCCAGTGCATAACTCGTTTTCCCGTTGATCTTCCATGCAATCGTTGTAAGCAGGTTGTTGGTTGACACCACTGGTTTATCGCCGGTATTCATCAGCATAAAACATCCGGTACCATAGGTATTCTTGAGCATCCCAGGTGCCGTGCAGATCTGCCCGAAAAGCGCTGCCTGCTGGTCACCCGCAATTCCCGCCACCGGGATTTTTGCGTTGCCAAACAAACTGGTTTCGCCGTACACTTCACTGCTGGATAACACTTCCGGCAATATGGAAAGGGGAATATTGAGCAGCTCAAGGAGTTCAGCATCCCATTGCAGCGTATGGATATTGAACATCATGGTCCGGGACGCATTGCTGACATCCGTGGCATACACTTCACCACGGGTAAGTTTCCACAACAACCAGGTATCGATGGTACCGAAACACAATTCGCCTTTTGCCGCGCGGTCGCGGGCACCTGGTACGTTGTCAAGAATCCAGCGGAGTTTTGTACCGCTGAAATAAGCATCGATCACAAGACCGGTTTTGCCGCGGATCAGTTCTGCCTTGCCTCCTGTCCGGAGAGAATCACAGAATGCGGCCGTCCTGCGGTCCTGCCATACAATTGCCTTATGGATGGGTTGCCCGGTACTGCGATCCCAGACCACGGTGGTTTCACGCTGGTTGGTAATCCCTATCGCGGCTATATCCGCGGCATCGAGACCGGCTTTGGCCATCGCTTCGGAAGCAACGCCAAACTGGGTCGACCAGATTTCATTCGCATCATGTTCCACCCATCCTTTCTCCGGGAAAAATTGTGTGAATTCCTTTTGCGCCAGCGATACCATTCCACCTTTACGGTCGAACACGATCGCCCTTGAACTGGTTGTACCCTGGTCGAGGGATAAAATGTATTCCGGCATAACAATCAAACCGGCTTAGACCGGCTGACCAAATATAGAAAAAGCAAAATGAAATGAAGATCAGGGAAGCCAGGAATCGCAGAGTGTTTCAAAACCACTCACCTGCGCGCCTTCCCAGCCTGCGTCATGTCCCAGCAGGGAAGCCATCACCGCTGCCACTTCCGGGGCAATGGCCTTTGCCGCACGCGCATCGAGGAACAGGATCCTGTTGCGCCGGGCCAGTACATCCTCGAGTGTCCTTGCCAGTTCCTTTTCCACTGCCCAACGGATCGTCTCCTCATGGATTCCGTATGGTTCACTGATCCATGATTTTCCCGAGTCCCGGATGCGATTCATCAATGGACCGAGATCCGCACCATAGAAATATAGCAGGCCATCCTCCGGCACTGCATCCCCATGGATGGGCAGGTCGCGGGTGACAGACTTTGTGATGGTCCATCCAGCCTCCTTTTCAACCCGGTCCACCATATCTTCTGCCATCCGGCGGTAAGTGGTCCATTTACCACCCAGCATAGTAAACATACCCCTGCCATCGGAAATGATTTTGTGGCTCCGCGAAATTTCCTTTGTTTTTTCCTTTGTGCCGGATGGCGCAGCCAGTGGACGGAGTCCGGCAAACACACTCAATACATCAGCGCGGGTAGGTGCCTTGTCGAGGTATAGTTTCGCATTGTCGAGAATAAAACTGATCTCCGAATCCAGTGCTGATGGTTCGATCCGGTGTTCCTTCAGCGCTGTATCAGTAGTACCGAGCACCACTTTACCGTGCCAGGGCACGGCAAACAGCACGCGGCCATCGCTTGTTTCCGGGATCATCATCGCCTGTGCGGAGGAATAGAATGAACGGTCCACCACTAGATGGATTCCCTGGCTGACGGTTATCGTGACGGGGTGCGTGGCATCGGCGAGTCGCCGGACCTCATCCACAAACACACCACCTGCATTGATCACTACCCGGCCCTGGAAACTATACCCGGTGCCGGTTTCAGCGTCCACGGCAAACACGGCACTACCGGCTTCATTTTTTGTTATGCCCGTAACATTAAAGTAGTTCAGCGTGATACCTCCCTGTTCCAGTACTGTCTGTGCGAGGTTGATGGCAAGGCGGGCATCGTCAAACTGGCCATCATGGTACCACACGGCACCTTTCAGGCCGGTTGTTTTTACACCCGGCATCAGCCCTGCCGTACGTTTCCGGCCGATGAACGTTGATGCACCAAGACTGAGGCGGCCGGCAATCCAGTCGTACAGTTTCAGCCCGTGTGTATACTTCATCCTGTCCCACCAGTTATACATGGGTACAAGGAATACCTGGTTCTTTACCAGGTGCCGCGCATTCCGGTGCAGGTACCCTCTCTCGATACTTGCCTCCCTCACCAGTTTGATATTTCCCTGTGCGAGATAACGTACACCCCCATGCACCAGTTTGGTACTGCGGCTTGAAGTACCCTTGGCGAAATCAAAACGTTCGAGCAATAACACCCTGTACCCGCGTGTGGCCGCCTCCAGTGCAGTACCCAGGCCGCTTGCACCACCACCGACAATTATAAAATCCCAACGCTCTCCCACAGCCGCCTGCAACAGCTCTTTCCTGTCGGTGGCACTGCCATTGGGGTTGATCTTGTTCATATCATTTTTTACAGGGAAATCGATAATCCATCATATGCCAGGTGCATGCCCTCCGGGAGTGAAGCTTCCACATCCTGGTGCAGGCCAAGCTGGTGCGAAATGTGTGTGAAGTAGGCCCTTGGTATGCCAAGTTCCTGCACAAGCGCCACGGCTTCTTCCAGCGTGAAGTGCGAGATGTGGGGCTCATGCCGCAGCGCGTTTACAACCAGCACTTCGGAACCACGGATTTTTTCTTTCTCAGCAGGCTCAATGCGGTTGGCATCCGTGATATAGGTAACCGGACCAAATCGGTAACCGGTCACGGGCATCCGCAGGTGCCAGACCTGGATGGGCCGGACCGGGATATCACCAACAATGAACGATTCGCTGCCGATGGTGTGCAGGTCCATTTCCGGGATACCGGGATATTTTTTTTCAGAAAAAGCGTAATAGAAATCGCGACGGACCGCCTCTTCGGTAAGTGCATCGGCATACACTTCCATCGATCGCTGCGACCAGTAGTTGAAGGCGCGGATATCATCCAGCCCCGCAAGGTGGTCTTTATGCGGATGCGTCAGCAGCACAGCATCCAGTTTCGTGACTTTTTCGCGCAGCATCTGCTGCCGGAAATCTGGACCGGTGTCCACTACCAGCGAGCTGGTATCCGAACTCACGAGGATACTCGAACGCAGGCGGTTGTCCTTTGGATCGGTGGAAGTGCATACTTCACAACCGCAGCCGATCATCGGTACGCCGCTGCTGGTACCGGTTCCCAGGAAACTGATATGGAGGGGTGGATAAGGCAATAAAAAAATTTAATTGGCCTGTTCCTGGCCTTCCGTACTGGTGCGTGAAATAAGATCCATGTAGAGTTTGCGGGCTTCATCGGTAAGCAGCTCGGTATTGATCTCCAGCTGGGGGATCAGGTCGGCCAGGGTATTGATCCGGCCTTCCACCTGCAGGAATTTATTCAGTACCACCACTTTTTTGTCTTCCAGGATGCAGTATCCGCTCTGGAACGAACCTCGTTCGTACCGCAGCACATATCCGGCCTGCTCGGGGATATGCTCCATTTTCGTAAGGGTATTCTGGGTGTATTTCATTGATTTCCTTTCAGTAAACGTTCTTCCGGACAGATTTCCGGAACCTCCCAAAATTAGAACCTAAGTTTTTTCCGATATACCCCAATTATCCACAGATTTTGGGCTATTTGCTCTGCATTTTTATTACAGGCACAATCATTTCCTCCAGGCTTACACCGCCATGCTGGAATGTATTCCGGTAGTAGTTCACATAGTGATTGTAATTGTTGGGGTAACAGAGGAAAGAATCCTCCTTGGCAAAAATATAGGAAGAGTTGACCGTAGGCACGGGTAGCCCGGCCAGCTTCGGGTCACGGAACGCCAGCACATCCCGGGGTTCATAGTTCAGGTTGCGGCCATGTTTGTACCGCAGGTTGGCCGTGGTCTGTTTGTCGCCTACCACCTTGCAGGGATTCTTCACCCGTACACTGCCATGGTCGGTGGCAAGTACCAGCCGCACATTTTTTTCCGCAATTTTTTTCAGCGCATGGTTCAGCGGTGAGTGCTCAAACCAGCTGGCAGTAATGCTGCGGTAACTCATCTCGTCGCCAGCCAGTTCCTTCAGCACCTCCATTTCGGTACGTGCATGGCTGAGCATATCCACGAAGTTGTATACAATCACATTGAGATCGTTCGTGAGCAGGTTATGCATGTTGTTCACCAGGTCCAGCCCTGCCTGGTTATGCACCACTTTTGTATAGGAAACTTTCAGGTCACCTTTCCCCAGACGCTTCAGCTGCGCGCGGAAAAATTCTTCTTCCGCAAGGTTCTTGCCACCATCCTCATCATCGTTCTTCCATTGGGCCGGGAATTTTTTTTCAATTTCAATCGGCAGCATCCCTGCAAAAATCGCATTACGCGCATACTGCGTGGCGGTAGGAAGGATACTGTAAAAACTATCCTCCTCCAGTATACGGAAACTCTCTGCAAAAATTGGCTGGATGGCTTTCCACTGGTCAAACCGTAAGTTGTCGATCAGGATAAAAAAGAGGGGTATCCCTTTTTCAAGATGTGGCAGCACCTTACGCTGCAGCAGGGTATGGCTCATCACCGGTCCGGTATTACTCACCGGTGATACCCAGCTCGCGTAGTTGCGCGATACAAATTTGAAGAATTCTGTATTTGCTTCACCTTTCTGGCTCTGGAGTACTTCCTGCATTTCAGGGCTGTCACTTTTCTGCATCTCCAGTTCCCAGTACACCAGTTTTTTATAAATATCCATCCACTCGTTGAAGTCGGGATTGCTGTTCAGTGCCATGAAAAGGTTCCTGAACTGCTGCTGGTAGGCAGTGGTGGTTTTCTCCGCAACGAGGCGGCGGTTGTCAATTATTTTCTTCAGGCTCAGCCAGACCTGGTTGGGATTTACCGGTTTGATCAGGTAGTCACTGATCTGCGAACCGATGGCTTCATCCATCAGGTTTTCCGTTTCATTCTTTGTGATCAGTACCACGGGGAGCGACTGGTTGATCTCCTTGATCTTTGCGAGTGTTTCAAGACCCGTGATCCCCGGCATGCTTTCATCAATCAGCACCACATCCACAAGATTGTCCTTGACATAATCGATCGCATCAAATCCATTGGTAAATGTGGTTACCTGGTATCCCTTGTTTTCAAGGAACATCTTCTGTGACTGGAGACTTTCAATCTCATCGTCCACCCATATGATCTTTGGTATCGCCATACTCCAAAAATAGCTTTTTCAACCCAGCATCAGTACTTTTGCGCGAAGTGTGGCACCGGATTGGCAAGGGATTCCATGCTTTAACAAAAACACAACAATGACGGCTGTCCGCAAGATCATCAACGACCCGGTATACGGATTCATAACGATTGATCATCCACTCATCCTCCGGGTTATTTCACATCCGTTTTACCAGCGGCTCCGCAATATCCACCAGATGGCATTCGCCCACCTGGTATATCCCGGGGCGATGCATTCGCGGCTGCATCACTCACTGGGTGCCTATCACCTGATGTGTACTGCACTCGTCGAACTGAAAAACAAAGGCATCGATATTACAGCAGAAGAAGAACTGGGTGCAAAAATTGCGATCCTGCTGCATGATACCGGGCACGGACCATTTTCCCATGCGCTCGAACATGAACTCGTGCAGGGTGTACACCATGAATCCATTTCCATCCTGATCATGGAATCACTGAACCGTGAAATGGAAGGCCGGCTGGATACGGCTATCAGCATCTTTACCGATAAGTACCCGAAACGTTTCCTGCACCAGCTGGTGTCAGGGCAACTCGATGTAGACCGGATGGATTATCTCAACCGTGACAGTTTTTTTACCGGTGTGGCGGAGGGAGTGATCGGGTACGACCGGATTATCAAAATGCTGACCGTACACAATGGTGAACTGATGGTGGAAGAGAAAGGGATTTATTCCATTGAAAAATTCCTCGTATCACGTCGCCTGATGTACTGGCAGGTATACCTGCATAAAACAGTTATCGGTGCTGAAATGATGCTGGTAAAAATTATCCGTCGCGCGAAAGAACTGATTGCCCGGGGTGAGCAGGTCTTTGCCGCTTCGCTGGTGCTGGACAATATGCTCAAGAAACCGGGTGAGTTCAACCGCATCGCCGACAACCTCGGGACTTTCTGCCGGCTCGATGACCACGACGTGATGGCCACCATCAAAAACTGGTGCTGGCACCCCGACAAAGTCTTACGTACGCTCTGTTGCGCACTGATAGAAAGAAGACTGTTCAAAACCAAATTGCAGGCTGAACCGGTGGATCCCGCATTGGTGCATAACAAGGAACAGGAACTGATGGAACAACTCGGGATCAGCAGGGAGGAATCCACTTACTTTGTGTTCACCGGTGAAGCAAGCAACACAACCTATAACCCCCTCGATGAACGGATCAATATCCTGTTCAAGGACGGGTCCGTCAGGGATATTTCAGCCGTGGACCACGCGCTGATCCAGCAGGGCCTCAACAGCACGATTAAAAAACATTACATTTGTTACTGGAGATAATCAATCTTAACTATGACATTTCCCGCATCACAGATAGCACTTATCATCAACGGCAAACTGGAAGGCGATGCTTCCGCATCCGTAAATTCCTTTGGCAAGATTGAAGAGGCCGGTCCCGGCCAGCTGACCTTTCTCGCCAACCTTAAATACGAAGACTATCTCTATACCACCCGCGCTTCGGTGATCATCATTCCAGAGGACTTCCAGCCCAAACAGCCGCTGGGCGCCACTCTCATCCGCGTGAAAGATGCATACACTGCGTTTGCAACACTCCTCGCCAAATACCAGGAGATCCAGCAGCAGCAGCTTAAAGGGGTGCAGCAACCGAGTTATGTGGCAGCCACTGCTACCTATGGGGAGAACGTTTACATCGGTGCATTTGCCTACCTCGGGGAAAACGTTAAGATTGGTAACAACAGCAAAATTTTCCCGCACACCTATATCGGCGATAATGTAACCATCGGTGACAATACAGTAGTAAATGCCGGGGTGAAAATATACCACAACTGCCAGCTCGGTAATCATGTGACCGTACATGCCGGTACCGTGATCGGCAGTGATGGGTTCGGATTTGCCCCGCAACCGGACGGTACTTTTAAAAAGGTACCCCAGATCGGGAATGTAGTGGTAGAAGACCATGTGGAAATCGGGAGCAACAGCACGATCGACCGCGCCACCATCGGCTCAACCATCATCCGCAGCGGTGCCAAGCTGGACAACCTGATCCAGATCGCACATAATGTGGAGATCGGAAGCAACAGCGTGATTGCCGCACAGGCCGGGGTGAGCGGCAGTACCAAGATCGGCAAACATGTAATGATCGGCGGGCAGGTAGGAATCGTTGGCCACCTCCAGATCGGCAATGGTGTAAAGATCAACGCCCAGAGCGGGGTTACCAAATCACTGGAAGACGGGAAAGCAGTTACCGGCTCGCCCGCATTTGACTATACTTCTTCACTGCGCAGCCAGGCCGTGAGCCGGCGTTTACCGGAGCTTGAAAAAAAGATCAAGGAACTGGAAGCACTGGTCAGGCAACTGACCACCGAACGCGCAGGTTAAATAATTCCACGACTGTACATCCGGTCTGCACAGTTTGTGCAGGCCGGATTTTTTTTACACATAACTCAGCCACCAGTAATTGTGGCTGGCCTTGTAGCGCATGTAACGGCGACAGGGATAATACATCAGCAATACCACGATAAACCAGAGCAGGTAGGTATAACCGAGCCCGAATCCCCAGTTCGCCGGACGGAACAGGAAGATGGATGAAGGGTCAATCGCCTGCCGGAGGCTGTTACCCGTAGCAAAAAACAGGACTACAGTAATGAGGTGGATCAGCAGGAAATGCATCAGGAAATAAAAGAAAGGTACTTTCCCGTATACTTCCAGGAATCCCGCCAACCGGCCATTCCAGCGATCAAGCAATGACAGCATAACCAGCCCCGGCCCGATAGTCATACAGCAAAACTGCAGCGATGGCGGGTATTTGGTGACGTTGAGGAAGGAAAGGACAGTGAATGAGGCACTCGCCTGTGCCGACCACGGCGAAGGATCACCATAAATATTTATAAACCGGAGGAGGAGGAATAAAGCCGTAAGTACCACACCGGAGGTCAGTAATTTTTTCCTGCGTGCAGCTGCTTCGGTTTCCCGACCAAACAATTTCCCAAACGCAAAACCCAGCATCATCACACCCGCCCAGGGAAGTATCGGGTAAGGCATGATCAGGAGTTTTCCAGCCACTGTAAAGATTACCGGGCCGGTCAGCAGGATGCCGGATACTGTAGCCGACGGTCCCTGTAATGGTTGCAGCAGGCCGGTGAGATTGTGTCCGAAGAAAAGGACGATACCCGTTATCGCGATTGCCTTGTAACCCGCGCGGAGCAGCAGTCCCAGGATGAGCATTCCCCAGCCGATAGCCCAGATGACCTGCAGCAGGATCACGCTGTATGTTGGATTGAAAGTCATTACAAGCGAGATGATAAGTCCGTCGGCAACGACCAGCCAGAGCCCCCGTTTCATCAGGAACGCAGCCATTTCCGGAACCGTTTTCCTGCGGCTGTTGAGGTATGCGGAAATACCTGAGAGGAACACAAACAATGGTGCACAGAAGTGCGTGATCCAGCGCGTAAGGAACAGGGGTATGGTTGTGGTGGCCAGATCGGTGGGGTTACCGGTTACCGCGGTAACATGTATGTAATCGCGCACGTGGTCCAGCGCCATTATGATCATGATGATTCCGCGAAGCAGGTCAATTGACCTTACGCGGTCTGTCCGGTATGCAGCAGGTTGGTTCATGGTACTGAAATTTATAGCTTTTCGCGTTACCGGCCAGCATCTGAACCATTATCTTTGCCCATCTACAAATCAACGAAAATGAGTTTTAATCCGGATAAGCAGCATACGTTAAAGGACACAGTAAGCATCTCGGGAACGGGTCTCCATACCGGGATCCTGGCCGACCTGACACTGAAACCGGCCAGTCCGGGTTTTGGTTTCCAGTTCCAGCGGATCGACCTCCCCAACCAGCCGGTGATCAAGGCGGACTGTGACCTCGTGACGGATACCAGCCGCGGAACCACACTGGAAGCGAACGGAGCCAAGGTGTCCACAGTGGAACACGTACTCGCCGCACTCGTTGGTATGCGGGTCGACAACTGCCTTATATGTATCAACGGACCGGAAATGCCCATCCTCGATGGCAGCGCCCAGCCTTTCGTTGAACTGATTGAAGAAGCGGGTATCGTGGAGCAGGATGCCGCAAAAATCTGGTACAGTATCGATGAAAATATTTATCACTACGACGAACAGAAACGCGTGGAGATGGTGGTGATGCCATCGATGGAATACCAGATTACCACGCTGATCGATTTCAATTCACCCGTGCTCGGCACCCAGCATGCCCAGCTGAAAAAGATGAGCGATTTCCAGGAAGAGATTGCGATGAGCCGCACATTCGTATTTCTCCATGAACTGGAAATGCTGCATGAACACAACCTCATCAAGGGTGGCGATGTGAACAATGCAATCGTGGTAGTCGATAAAGCGGTTACCGGCCCCGAAATGGACCGGCTGAAGAAGATTTTCAAGAAAGAGAATATCGAGGTGAAAAGCGAAGGATACCTCAATAACCTTGAACTGCGTTTCCCCAATGAACCCGCCCGCCACAAACTGCTGGACATCGTGGGTGACCTGGCACTGATCGGTTACCCGATCAAGGGACGCATCATTGCCAACCGCCCCGGACACAGCACCAACGTTGAGTTTGCAAAGAAGATCAAACAGCATATCAAAAAAAACAAACACACCAAGGATGTGCCGGTATACGATCCTACACAGCCGCCGGTGTATGACCTTTCCTATATCGAAAAAAAACTCCCGCACCGTTTCCCGTTCCTCCTGGTGGATAAGGTGATCGAACTGGATGATTCAAAAATCGTGGGAGTCAAAAACGTTACCTACAACGAATGGTTCTTCCAGGGGCATTTCCCGGGCAATCCGGTAATGCCGGGTGTACTCCAGATCGAAGCCCTGGCGCAATGCGGGGGGATCCTGGCCATTAATCTCAGCGGGGAAGGACAATACGACACCTACTTCCTGAAAATCGATAATTGCAAGTTTAAACAGATGGTCCGCCCCGGTGATACCATGCTCCTGAAAATGGAACTCGCCGCACCCATCCGCCGCGGGATCTGCGAGATGAAAGGCACCGTTTATGTAGGGGGTAAAGTGGCCACCGAGGCAGACCTGGTGGCACAGATCGTAAAACGTCAGTAATACCACTCCATGATACTGGAAAAAGGCCTCTTCAAAGGGGCCTTTTTCCGTCCCGGGAATGGGTATAAAACAGGGTTAAAATGTGTAAAAAAGAAGCCCCGAAAAGCCTTTCCCGGCACGGATTTCCTTAAATTTGCCAGTCTCACATTTTACTCAAAATAACGACAGGAGCCGTAGCTTTTTATGAGCACAGAAATTACAGAACAATTACCGGTGGCACCCGGGTCTTATGGTGCCGACAGCATTCAGGTTTTGGAAGGGTTGGAAGCGGTCAGGAAACGTCCTGCCATGTACATTGGCGACGTGGGCGTGAAGGGCCTGCACCATCTCGTGTACGAGGTGGTTGACAACTCGATCGATGAAGCGCTTGCGGGTTACGCGAATAATATTTCGGTAACCATCCATGAGGACAATTCCGTTTCTGTGCAGGATGACGGTCGGGGTATCCCCACTGCCATGCACACCAAGGAAAAGCGATCGGCGCTGGAGGTGGTAATGACTGTACTCCATGCCGGCGGTAAGTTCGATAAAGGGTCTTACAAGGTTTCCGGTGGTCTCCATGGTGTTGGTGTGAGTTGCGTGAATGCACTCAGTACCACCCTGCAGGTTACCGTAAAACGCGAAGGCAAGATGTTTGAGCAGGAGTACCATATCGGTATCCCTGCCTACCCTGTGCGCGAGATAGGCACATCTGATGAAACCGGTACCAGGGTGCAGTTCTGGCCTGATGCTTCCATTTTCACCACTACCGAGTACAGCAAGGACATTCTCGAAGGACGTTTACGTGAGCTTTCATTCCTGAACAAGGGCATCCGGATCCACCTCACTGACCTGCGTGAAAAGGATGAAGAGGGAAACCCCTTTACCAAACAATACCATAGCCAGGGCGGTATCGTTGAATTTGTGGAAATGCTGGATAAAAGTGCCGGCCGTACCCCGCTGATCCCGAAAGTGCTGGTTGTGGAAGGCCATGATGCGGCAACCAATGTGGCAGTGGATGTGGCACTGACATACAATGATTCCTACAGCGAACATATTTATTCGTATGTAAATAATATCAACACCATCGAAGGCGGTACCCACGTAGCTGGTTTCCGCCGTGCACTGACCAGGGTGTTCAAGAGTTATGGCGACAAGAACGGGCTGTTTGAGCGCGCCAAGGTGGAAATTGAAGGTGATGATTTCCGTGAAGGGCTCAGCGCCATCATTTCAGTGAAAGTACCCGAACCACAGTTCGAGGGCCAGACAAAAACAAAACTGGGGAACAATGAGGTGAGTGGTGTGGTTGATTCCACCGTGTCGAGGATGATTACCCAGTACCTCGAGGAAAATCCCAAGGAAGCCAAGAACATCATCAATAAGGTTATCCTTGCCGCCCAGGCGAGGGCGGCTGCAAGGAAAGCACGTGAGCTGGTACAACGGAAAACCGTACTGACCGGTGGAGGGCTTCCCGGCAAACTGGCCGACTGTTCAGACCGCGACCCGGAGAAATGTGAGCTCTTCCTGGTTGAGGGAGATTCCGCGGGTGGTACGGCCAAACAGGGCCGCGACCGGAGCTTCCAGGCGATCCTGCCGCTCAGGGGTAAGATCCTGAACGTGGAGAAGGCAATGGAGCATAAGATCTACGAGAATGAAGAGATCAGGAATATGTACACTGCCCTTGGCGTAACGGTGGGCACCGCGGAAGACCCAAAGGCACTCAACCTGACCAAACTCCGTTACCATAAACTGATCATCATGACCGATGCCGATGTGGACGGATCCCACATTGCCACGCTGATCCTCACGTTTATCTACCGGTACATGACCGAAATGGTTGAGCAGGGTTATGTCTATATCGCACAGCCACCCCTCTACCTCGTGAAACGCGGCAAGGAGCAGGCATATGCCTACAATGAGACCCAGCGGAAAAACCTGGTGGAAAGGATCGGTGCCGGAAAGGAAGATTCAGTAAATATCCAGCGTTATAAAGGCCTTGGTGAAATGAACGCGGACCAGCTCTGGGATACCACGATGAACCCCGGTACCCGCACCCTGAAAAGGGTGACAATCGAGAGTGCCGCCGAGGCAGATATCGTGTTCAGCACCCTGATGGGTGATGAAGTTGCGCCCCGTCGGGAGTTCATCGAGACGCACGCCAAGTACGCTAAACTCGACATCTGACGGGTAGTAACACCGGTGGAAAACTTGATTTTTTTTCATAAAGCGTTAATTAGCAGTGTATTAGCTGTTTAGGTCCGCTTTATGGTATCTAATTTGTTCTTTAGGTCTGGAAGTACGGGATCAAATTCCTTAATTTCAGATATTACTAACGTAAAAAAACAATAACCATGGCTGAAGTAACTCTTACCGCTTACAATGTCAAAACAAAAGAAAAAGGGGTGCCTGTGCTTGATGCGGTCATCACTAAAACAGCCAAGGGCGCATACATGGCCCAGGGTAATGATGGCAAAGGCAACAAATTAACCACGTTATTAGGTGAAGAAAAAGCATTGGCTGCCATAAAAGCGGGTATTGCAAAGCAAGGCTGGTAATCGACCCGGAAAATAATTTAATTGCTACCGGATCCGTGATGGATCCGGTTTTTTTATGCTACCTGACCAGCATCAGGGTGCCCTTTTTGGTAAATGTATTTTTCAGCACGAAATCATAGAATTCCGCATTGAAAACATAAATACCGGAAGGCTGGGCCTTACCCATAAAATAGCCATCCCATCCGGCAGAGGGATCGGTTGTTTTGAACACCACTTCACCATTACGGTTGTAGACAACCAGGCGGAAAGAAGGTACCGGGCAGAAACAGGCGGCTTTGTAGGTATCGTTCACGCCGTCATGGTTCGGCGAAAACGCCGAAGGGAACTGTACGCAATAGTCTTCACATTCCACGGCACGGGTGGTATCACTATGGCTGCCGCACATGTTCTCCGCATACAGCGAAAACACACCACGTTCAGGGGCAATGATCGAAATGCCCGTAGCGCCGGTGCTCCAGAGGTAATCGGACTCATGGTCATCCACCACCTGTATCGTCACCCCGGCAGTACCGCATGGGATAATAAATGCATCCCCGAGATCAAACACCGGTTTGTCGATCACCCTTACCAGCATCGGTGCCCGGGGGCTTTCACATCCGAGGATAGTCTGTGTAAACCAATAAGTCACGCGACCCGTATCAATCGTCGACACCGGAGGCAATCCTGTACCCGGCATACCACCGATAGCGTCATCATACCACTGGAGATTTTCCCCTTCAACCGGTAAATCAGTCACACCCTGCCCTTTGCAGAGTTTGGCATTACTGACAATCGGTGAAAGCAGGAAGGAATTGAAAAGGACAGTGACGGTATCTGTGATACTGCATACGCCATCGTCAACAGTCAGCCAGATCCTGCGGCTTGCATTGAGGTTAACTGAAGTACCGGCCTCACCCGCGACCGACCAGGCATAGGTTGCCCCGCCCACAACCGGCGCGTTGAGCGTATAGGCTGAGCCAGTGCATACCATTATTGAGTCGGTTGGAAAAAGATCCGGGGGTACCGTACATTGCCCGAAGGACAGCGCACGGCAGCAACAGATAAGCAGTAAGGTAGTGATGGTTTTTTTCATAGCACGAGGCTGGATTTCCGTTCCCAGAACGCCGGAACCTTCAACAATAATCTGACCAGAGCGGAAAATCCTTAACTAAGTTTGACTAAATCGGGCTTTTACCAAGTGATTGAACGAACCGCGCGGGCGTAGGTGCCTGTTGTTTTCCAGTAAACCCTTTATTACATTCGCGGCACAAACCAGCTTATGCGAATACTGACCAGCAAACAGGAAGAGTTCTGCACCTATAGCGGAATCGCCGGGATCCTCATCACCTCTGCCACTATCATCCAGCACTTTTACTGTTACCAGGTTTTTGCCCACCCGGTGCCGGCAATCATGCTTGCGTTCCTGGTGTGCAACCTCAGCGGTTTCATCGCCATCAGCCGGCAATTGTCCTTCGCCCCGCTGCTGCTGATCATCAGCACTTCACTCTGCCTTTTCAACGCAGCAATGTCACTGGCCGGACCATTGTTCTCCCTTCTTGCCATCCTCCATTTTGTGTATGCCGCCACGATCACGGTGGTAGCCTATATCGACGGGCTGCCGCAACATTTACGTGCGAGGAGAATGGCCCTGCTGGCGGAACAGGATGAATGGCAGGGGAAAATATAAGTTCAGCGTTTATAAATCCGGAACACCTTCCGGGTTTCACCTGACCTGATTTCACACACATACACACCCTGCGCGAAACCGGGTGAAGAAAGGTCCAGTTCGGTCTTCTGCACAAAACCCGTCCCCGTGCTGCGGATATCCCTGAGCACACGTCCGTGGAGATCAAGCACCTTCACCTCAACCGCTGACCCGCCACTTACCTGGTACACCAGGTTAAAGAGTCCTGCAGACGGGTTTGGATAAACATTCCAGCTGATATCACTGCGGAACAGTACGGGCACCACATCGGAGTAGGTAAAACGTCCATCACGGTCTACTATCTTCAGGCGGTAATACCTTACCCCGCTCTTGCCGGCTTCCGTATCGTTGAATACATAATCCTGCAGACTGTTGCTGTTGCCCGCCGCAGGCAGTTCACCGATCACATCAAAACGGTTAGCCGAGTATTGTTCATTGCTGCGTGTTACTTCCACTACATACTTCAGTACATTTTCTTCGGTTGCACTTGTCCAGGCCAGCCTGACATCCAGGTCGTTATTGGTTTTCGTGGCTGTAAACCTTACCAGGTTCACCGGCAACACCTGTGTGTTTGTAGGACCGCCATTGTTGAGCCAGAATTCCGAAAAACTGCTGACACCAAACTCGGCATAATATCCCTTGTCATAAGGCACGATCCGCACCAGTGATGGATTGTAATAATTCCACAGGCCCGTGCCGTTATCGGCAAGTGTTCCGTTTTCGCGTGAATCATCCGCATCGGAGTATTTGGACACGCCAAGCTGGTATGCCATCGCAGGTTTGGAACAGGTAGCACAACCCGTGGCATTGATAAGCGCTTCGGTTTCGGCATCGGTAAAATAAAAACGGACCCGTGCCGGACCGGCAGGGCTGATATCTGCAGGTTTGATGGTGATGTTGCGGTTATGGTAGTACTGCGGACCATCATACCTCACCGCACCCTGGTTAATATATGCCTGCACATCGGTACTGCCGAGGTTGGCGCCCTGTGGATTCACAGAGGCGATCAATCCACCCGGTGCCGTGAAATCAATCCACCCACTACCGGAAACCGCAGCCACCGTCGATACCGGACTCGCCGCAGGTGGGGCCGTATAGATACCGTTGACGAGGTCGTATACATGGATATCGTCGAGTGCAATACCATCACGGCCAACAAACGGATCGGAGTTCATCACGAAGCGGAAACGGACACGGCTCATATCACCTGACACAGGGATAGCCGTAGTGGCCACATGCCAGCGGGTATAGTTTTCAACACTCCATACACCTGCACCATCATACACGCGGTTATACCAGTTGGTTCCCGATCCGCTTGCACCCAGCCTCAACCAGTTAATCCCGTCTTTTGAATATTCCATCCACGCACCGTCGCAGAAACCGGCCCCGCAATCCTCGATATCCAGTGCAATACTCAGGCTCAGTGAAGGGTTAGCCATGGCACTAAGGTTGAAACAGGGTGAATAGAGATAGGAGAACTCACCATCGTTGTAATGCCCTGCCAGGTTGGTCTTCCAGGCTTTGGATCCGCTTGCCGCACGATTGATATTCTGTGAGGCCGGGGTTCCATATTCCCATGAAACTTTTGTACCACCCGTATACCAGTCGCCATCGCCTGCCTCAAAATCCTGCAGGTAGGGGAAGCTGCTCACTACGGGTGAATTATGGAATGAAAGTTCAAGTGTATCATTATCGTGGTAAGTGTCGGAAACAAGTGCCGACCATACACGAATATGGTGTTCACCGGGAAGTGAGAGGTCAGCCGTAGCCGGGAAGGTGTAGGAAACGGTAGCATATCCGGCAACAGACGGTACCGAACCTGCGGACACCGCACCACCATCCACCTGGTAATAAACCGGGATGGAACTGATCGTAGTGCCGGCCGAATTGCGGACCCGCACACGTACCGGCACGGCATTCCCGAGGGCACAGCTGGATACTACCGGCGAATCAATCGCCACCATCGCGATATCATTGGTTACCTGGTAAAGGTTTATGTTGTCAAATGTATAACCGGAAGCCTGCAGGTTGTCAGCAGTAATAAACTGGCCAAACTGTCCCCAGCGAACCTGCGTGCTGCTGCTGAACTGCTGTCCCGCGAGTTGCAACACCCTGCTGATCTCGAGGCTTGGCGACTTCCTGAACAGACCCGCGTCCCCCTGGTTACGCGCAAGGTCATATATTTCAATCCATGGATCGGTATCAGAACCGCGGACCCAGCACTTATTGGTGGGATAGTCATACTGGCCATGGTGCTTGAACTGGAAATCAAGCCGCACATAGTCTGTTGCCACATCATAAGCCGACAGGTTGTAAGTGGCATAAAGGGTATCGGACGTACCGGTACCATTGTATGTGCGGGAATCCAGCGTCAGTGCACGGTTACCAATGGCAATGCCTGAGTTCACGAATGACCGGATGCGGCCAAAGGCAGTGTTGCTGGCAAAATCAAACCGGTCGGCACCCTGGAGGGCAAATCTCGGTGTGATGTATTCCAGCACAGGGAGACTTTCAAAATTATCTGCATGGCCGGTACTGAGGTCAATCACCGGATTGTCCACCTGGCGCAGGTTGACCCGTATACTGTCATTCGTCTGCACTCCGTCCGGCGCATAACTGATGGCAAGATCCACAGCATATTCACCCGGGATGGAAAAATCAGCAGGGGTGGCGAAACTGAAGTCGGCCACCGAGGACGCGGCAATAGCAGGATTGACCAGTACCTGGCTGGTCCATGCACCACCGTTGATGCGGTAACTGATAGTGATATCGCCGGAAGTGGCTGCATCATCCAGATTCCGGATGCGGGTACGGACTATCGCAGACGCCGGTAATTCTGTTGAAGTAAAACGCCTGCCGGATGCGGGTGACACCAGACCCTCTGCCCTGAGGTCACCATTCGAAATTGCCCCGGCACAGGTACCATTGTTGGGCCTTCTTGATATCGCCAGGGCACGGCGGCCGGGCCGCGAATTGATCCTTGCACGCACGGTAAAATAATATAACGAATCGGGATTCAGTCCCCGTGCATTGAAAGATGTACCGGTAGTAATCAGTATCCGCTGGTACACCTTACCGCGCAGCATCAGGACTTCGTAATCGGTAGCACCACTCACCGCTGTCCAGCTGAGCGCTGCATATCCCGGGCATTGTGTGGAAGCAAAACTGATTACCGGCACACCAAGTACGCTGAACGTATCACTGACACTGACCTGTCCGGTTACTGACTGTGTCAGCTTAACCCTTGCCTGTGTGGTGGTCACCGATGGTACGGTCCACTGGTAGACGCGGGCACCGACTGGAATGGCCGACTGCATCAGCGACCATGTAACACCGTTATCACTGCTGAACTCAAGGGTGTAACTGCTGCCGGGGTTGCCATAGGCATCCCATGCAACCGATACTCCATCCCCTCCCGCGAGGCGTTCACCGCCGACCGGAAAGCTGAGCCTGCTTGAAACAGGTACCGTATCATACACAAGGAAGTAACCATGTGATGAACCGGAAGGGATATTGGTACCACGTACAGTAAATGTATAGGTTCCTGCTACCGGGCTGTTCACCAGTACCTGTTCCACATTATTGATATGGTCAGGACCAGTGCCAGCATTGTTGTTGACATTCGCTTTTGATGTATCAAGCAGCTGCGGATAAATCACCGGACCTGAAGGGGGCAACACTTCCAGGTCAAGATCATTTACCAGTGCACGGCTCGAATAAATAGCGGCGGCACTGTCATTCCAGTAAAGCATGACCTTGATGCTGGCAGGGTTGGTACCCGCGGGGACCGTCAGCGTGTGCACCTGCGTGCCACCGGCGGCCACCGTGCCGGTAAAGTAATTGCCATTCTCGAGCATACCCACAGAACGTGACAGGTTCATCCAGCCGAACCCGAATTTAAAATCCGGTCCCGGATTGCCCTTGTCATCGGCACCATTCAGCAGCAATGCCTTCATCAGCCCGTTCACGGGATCTGCACCTGAATTGAGCTGGCGGTAACGCTGGTAAAGTAATGCCAGACCACCCGCAACTGCGGGGGACGACATACTCGTACCTGTTTCGTAATAATAACTGTCTGATGGCCCGAGTGAATACACGCTTGTACCCTGTGCGGTTATCTCCGGTTTGATCCTGCCATCACGCACCGGACCTTTACTTGAATTATTATTAATCGCAAAAGTGGAACCGCCATTCCCGACAGTGATTACATTCTTTGCCGTCTGGTAGGCACCCAGCACATTACTGAAGCCAGCCGGATAGCCGGCACAGGTATAGGCCCCGCTGTTGCCTGCGGCAAATACATGCTGCAGATGCGGCATCTGGAAAGCCTGCTGGTCGGTGATCCTGGAATAAAGATCGTAGATCCCGAAGGTGGCACAATCATTCACCACATTACCATATGAATTGTTTGTGACTACCATGTTGTGGTCCGCCACATACGCAGGTGATTCTGAAATTATATTGGAGAAAGCCTGAGCCAGTACAGTTGCGCCAGGGGCGATACCCCGCAGGTTTTCATTCACGATACCCGCACCGGCAGCAGTACCCATCACATGGATGCCATGCGCGCCACCGGCCTGGGGTGAACGGTTGATCACCCGTTGCGTGAGATCGATATGCTGCAGGGGGTCGGCATTATCCCCCACGCCAATCACCACTCCCGATCCGTCGAGGTTACGTCCGGCGGGGTTCTGTAACATATTTGCTTTCGAATTTGCACGGCTGTTGTCGTTGATGACTTCGTCCGCACCAGGCGCAGCCTGTACGTATTCAACATACGGACTGGCAGCCAGCTCACGGAGCCTGCCGGTTGCAATACGGACCGCGAGGATATTATACGACTGGTAAGTATCACCTGTAAGATCGGCATTGAGCCGCTGCAGTTCTGCCTTCACCTGTGTCACATTAAAACAGCTCGGAAAACTGATCCAGCAATCCACGGTACCCGGCACCGTTACCGCACGTGAAGGGATCTGACCGGAAGCCAGCGATGGCTGCATCTTCTGGACGGCAGACAGTTCGAACATCGCCCGCACCCCGGATTGCCTGAGTAAAACAGCATCCAGGTTCCGGCTGATAAGTACTGTATATGCATTGTTGGGTATATAGGCTAATAAGGTAATTCCCGATTGAGCCAGTAAACTGCGTGTTGCTTCGGAAGGGATTTTGTCGAACTGCATTACCCGCGTGACCGGCTCTGCGGAACGGCGGTTGTTCAGGACCAGCAGGTCCGTTTCACTGACACCACCCATGGGGGTAACGGTCCCGCCATTCAGGTAAACCCTGAAATCGGGGCGGGTTTGTGCGGAAACCTGCGTGCACAGGCATACCATCAGGGCAATCAGCGGGACTGGATTCACTTTCATACGAAGGCTTGACGTAACAAAATAGATAATATTCCTGATTCAGGCCCTATGCCGGGACAGAAAAAAGCGGGTATTACCAACAGCAGACATTCCTCCGTACTTTGGGTGGGGCCGGGAAAAACAGGTCATGTAAAACGGCGATCAGGCCTGTTCCAGCGCGGCCTGGGGGAAACAATGGCGGTGCATCGACTGCAGGAAACGGAACATTTCCTCCATGGATCGCATCGGATCAGCTACAAGCATAAACATCCGGCCCACCTGTTTGAGTTTGGCCTTATTGGTGCCTTTCTGCAGGTAATCGAGCACATGTTTGAATAACTCGCTTTCAAAATAGGGAGAATCCGGGCGGTTGATAAAATAACAGCGAAGTGTATCGGTCTTGAGCGACATTTTTTCAAAACCCAGGTCCACCGCCAGTTTGCGGCAACGCACAGTGATGAACAGGTCATCTACCTGTGGTGGCACCGGTCCGAACCGGTCAGACATTTCCTCATGCATCGCCAGCAGTTCAACTTCGGAATCGGAGTTGTCCAGCCGCTGGTAAAGCGACAGGCGCTCGGTGATGCTTTCCACATAATCATCGGGGATGAGGATTTCGAGGTCGGTATCGATGGTACAATCCTGCACAAAATCATCCTGCCTGGTTATCTCATCCTTGAAGAGATCGCGGAAATCAGTCCGCTTCAGTTCGCGGATCGACTCATCCAGGATCTTCTGGTACATTTCGAATCCGATTTCGGCCATAAACCCGCTCTGCTCACCACCCAGCAGGTTACCCGCCCCGCGGATATCGAGGTCACGCATCGCAATCTGGAAACCACTGCCAAGGTCACTGTGCTGCTCTAGCGTCTGCAGCCGCTTCCGCGAATCGGATGGCAGGGTACTCATCGGAGGGGCCAGCAGGTAACAGAATGCTTTTTTATTACTGCGTCCCACGCGGCCGCGCAGCTGGTGAAGGTCGCTGAGGCCGAACTGGTGGGCGTTCTGGACGATAATCGTGTTTACATTCGGGATATCCACCCCGCTCTCCACGATATTGGTACATACCAGTACATCATACCGACGGTCAATAAAATCAAGGATTTTTTCTTCCAGTTCATGCCCTTCCATCTGGCCATGGGCAAACCCGATACTCAGGTCGGGGCATAAACCCTGGATCAGTGAAGTCATTTCCGGCAGGCCACTGATGCGGTTATAGATAAAGAACACCTGTCCCCCACGCTCGGTCTCGTAATAAATGGCATCCCGGATAAAGTCTTCGTTAAATACCTGCACTTCCGTCTGGATCGGCTGGCGGTTGGGAGGTGGCGTGTTCATGATACTCAGGTCACGAGCGCCCATCAACGAAAACTGCAGGGTGCGGGGGATTGGTGTGGCAGTCAGGGTCAGGCAGTCCACTGTTGTACGCAGAGCCTTGATCTTTTCCTTATGTGCCACCCCGAACTTCTGTTCCTCATCCACCACCAGCAGGCCAAGGTCTTTGAACTTCACGTCCTTGCCCAGTATGCTGTGGGTGCCGATCAGTATATCGATCTTGCCGTCCTCGAGTCGTTTGTAGGTGTCCTTCCTTTCCTTTGCCGATTTGAAACGGTTTACATAATCCACCGTTACCGGGAAATCCTTGAGGCGGTCCTTGAATGTTTTGTAATGCTGGAAAGCCAGGATGGTGGTAGGCACGAGGATGGCCGCCTGTTTACCATCAATGCATGTCTTGAAAGCCGCCCGCACTGCCACTTCGGTTTTACCAAAACCCACATCACCACAAACCAGCCGGTCCATGGGTGACGCCGATTCCATATCTTTTTTCACATCAGCCGTGGCCTTGCTCTGGTCGGGTGTATCCTCATAAATAAAGGAAGCTTCCAGCTCAGTCTGCATGTAATTGTCCGGCGTGTGCGCAAAGCCTTCCTGCGCTTTCCGCTTCGCATATAGTTTGATCAGGTCGAAGGCAATTTCCTTGACCCTTGCCTTTGTTTTTTCCTTCAGCCTGTTCCATACGTCACTGCCCAGCTTGTTCACCTTCGGCACACTGCCGTCCTTCCCGGTGTACTTGGCAATCTTGTGCAGCGAGTTGATGTTTACATAGAGTATATCACTGTCGCGGTAAATGATGCGCACGGCTTCCTGGAGTTTGCCATTCGCCTCCAGCTTCTGCAGTCCGCTGTACACTCCCACACCATGATCGATATGGGTTACATAGTCACCCGGCTGCAGCTCACGGAGTGTACGCAGCGTCAGTGCCTTATTTTTGTTGTAGGCCTGTTTGACATGGTATTTATGGTAACGTTGGAAAACCTGGTGATCGGTATAACAGACAATCTTCAGGTCTTCCTCAATAAACCCCTCATGGATGGATGTGACTACCGGGTTGAATACCAGCTCCGCTTTGAGATCATCAAAGATGGTCTGCAGCCGCTCCAGCTGTTTGGGGTTTTCAGCAAACAGGTAAAGTGTATATCCCTTGCCCTCCCAGCTTTTCAGGTCGCGGATCAGCAGGTCAAACTGCCGGTTGAAGGCAGGCTGCTGGCGGGTCTGGAACATGATTTCAAAAACCGGTGGCGAATCAGGAAGGGTGTTCTTGTGACCAAAACCCACCACATGTTTGAGAAACAGGTCATGTTCAAATGCCGGCAGGTCAAGGAAATCGGTTTCCGACACATGCTCCTTCACCATCTTGTTATCGTCTTCTTCCTGCTGTGCTTTTTTTGGGGTGATGGATTTGCCTTCTTCCTGCAACCTTATAAATGCCTGCAGGTCTTCCAGGCTTTCCTCCAGCCGCTCGCGGCAGAGGTCGTAATCCTCGATCCAGACCACCGTGTTTTCCGGAAGTGATTCGAGCAGGGAAACTTTTTCCTCTTCCCTGAAATGGGTATCCACATTCGGAATGATCGTCACCTGCAGGAGTTTACGTTCGCTCAGCTGTGTTTCGGGATCCACGATACGGATGGAGTCGATTTCATTGCCAAACAATTCGAGGCGGTATGGCTTTTCATTCCCGAAAGAATAGATATCGAGTATCCCGCCGCGGATAGCAAACTGTCCGGGTTCATACACAAAATCAGAGCGCTCAAATCCATAATCGGACAATTTCAGCAGCAGCGCTTCGGTGTTGATACTGTCGCCGGTCTTCAGCGAAATGATATTGGAGGCCAGCGCTTCCGCCAGTACTACTTTTTCAAACAATGCTTCGGGATAAGTGACCAGTACTTTTTTGTTGCCCCCCGCCGCAATTTTTGTAAGGGCTTCCGTGCGCAGCATTACATGTGATGAATGCAGGAGACGGTAATTCTTGCGGTTCTTGAATGAGGAGGGGAAATAAAAAATATCGAGTGCGCCTGTCAGGTTTTCCATGGTATTATGGAAATACGCGGCTTCTTCCGCATCATTCAGGATGATGAGGTGGTTCAGCTGCGCACAGGAAGGATGCAGGAAAGTGGCCGCTGCCACGAATTCCCGCGAACTGCCCTGCAGATTTTTTAACACAATTTTTTCGGGTTGGGAAAAAGTAAGCCTGTCCACCAGCTGGAATAGCCGGGGCGTAGACTGGTACTGCTGCAACAATTCAGAACTCATAGCGAAGGCGCAAAGATAGGAAAAAACGAAAGCCCCGGGATTACCAGGGCTCTCAGGTATATGGAGAGTAGTTGTTTTACATCCCTACTGGATCACAATCTCGCCGAGATCAACCGGCTGGTTGCCAACTTCAATATTTTCAAGGATAACGTCCCGGCGTGGTTCTTTTGCATCCACAATTACCCGGTATTTCCCTGGCTTTACCGTGAATGTAAAAATCCCTCCGGTAATGGCGGACCTCACAGAATCGGTACTGTTGATTGCCCATACTGCCTGCGCTGCATCTGCAGGCGAAACCTTACCGGTTATCGTGGGCTGGACTGTCCGGAACGAGAAAGCGGCTACAAGTGTAATAACCAGTATGCTGAGTAAAATGAAGTTCTTTTTCATGTTCTGCATTTTGATGAATAAATAGCTGGTAGGAGTAATTATCCAATCACTATGCCACAATTTTCCATTAAATTGGATATAAATCGATTGCATATGTCAGTACTGCCCTGGCAGACAGGTACAGTCATCCGGCTCGTGGATGAAACCTACAACAC
>SEAD01000202.1 GCA_004173355.1 Chitinophagaceae bacterium
TGGCCGGCATGGCAAAAATCTTTTCATCAACCGGTATGTTGAAATCATATTTGTCCACGTTAATTTCAAGGAAAACCTGACCGGCAGCGGAGTTCACCAGTTTGTACGGAAGACGCACGCCTTCTGCCTGGCGGTAGTCACTGAAGGCCGTCTCGATATCCTGTACCTGCCCGGCTGCCTCCCTTTTGCTGATGACCTTTACAATATCATAACTGCTGTTGATAAACCAGGTGCTGGATACCCCGGTGCTGCTGGTGGACCGGATCTTCCACAATTTTTCCGCCCCGGCTGTTTCCTCGCCGAGCAGTTCGAGTTTGTCGCCTTTTTTTACCCCGTCAAACAGTGGTGATACCGGTGAGGTCTGGTCCTGCTGTTCTTTCAGTTCGGCTTCAGTCATGGCGGTTGGTTCCGGCGCACCTTCGAACGGGTTTTGTTTCCATCCCTTGCCATCGAGGTAAGACATCTGCACCATACTTCCCATCACGGGTATTTCGGTTCTCACCCCGCGTCCGCGGATCAGGTGTTGGGTCATCGGGAACTCCATGCCCTGCACGGAGATGCTGCCCGTCAGTTTGAGTGTCTTGATTTTTTCCGCATTGGCTGCCCCGCCGGCAGCAGTGTAGGCTTTATCCACGATCTGTTCGGCAGTCTGCGCCGTAACCGTGAAACAGGAAATGGTAAATGCTAAAACGGAAAGGAACTTTTTCATATTGAGGTTGATTGAACTGGTGATCGCCGGCTTTTGCCGGGACAATGCCCAAGTTAAACAATCCCGGGTTATTTCAGTGCGCGTTTGTAAAGCTGGACAGTGTTTTCCAGACCGAGCCAAAGGGCATCCGTGATCAGTGCGTGACCGATGCTGACCTCGTCCAGCCAGGGGATCTGCGTGGCAAAATAGGGCAGGTTCTGAAGATCGAGGTCATGGCCTGCGTTCAGTCCCAGGCCCAGTTCGCGTGCTTTTGTTGCCGCCTGTACATACGGGGCAGCAGCAGCTTCCCGGTCGCCGGAGGCAAACACGCGTGCATACTGTTCGGTATAGAGTTCAATCCGGTCGGTACCTGTGGTGGCGGCAGCGGCTACCATTTCGTCCACCGGGTCCACGAAGATTGATACGCGGATCCCCGCGTTTTTAAATACCGCGATCTGTTCCTTCAGGTACGCTTGCCAGGTAATGGTATCCCAGCCATGGTCTGAGGTCAGTTGCCCGAGCACATCCGGAACCAGCGTCACCTGCGCGGGCCTGGTTTCAAGTACAAGGTCAATGAATTTTTCTTCGCGGCAGTTGCCTTCGATATTGAACTCGGTATGGATTTTTTGTTTCAGTTCGCGTACGTCGGCATAACGGATATGCCGTTCATCCGGTCGCGGATGCACCGTGATACCATCCGCGCCAAAGCGTTCGATATCGAGTGCGGCTTTGACCAGGTTGGGATTGTCAGCACCACGGGCGTTCCGCAGTGTGGCAATTTTATTGACGTTGACGGAGAGTTTTGTCATGTTATTGCGGTTTAGATAAATCCCCTGCAGCTGGCGGCTCCGCAGCGGCAGGGCAAGGTGCCTTCATGGTGTGTTTCGCCATAGTCGCAGGTCAGTTCTTCGCCTTTCCTGATCGTTCTCAGAGTATAGAATTCAACCTTCCTGTACGCACGGCGCATGAATGTGTTCGGGTCGCAGGAATGGTTGATATGGCGCAGCGCGTTTACGTTCACACTGGCATCCAGCGCGATGGGTTCGTTGTCGAATTCCACCATATAAAGAACGTTGTGGGGCTGTTGCCTGACCCGCTTCTGTGCTTCGCGGTAGCTGATGATTTCCCCACCCATATTGCCCAGCTTTTTTTTCGCGGGGATCAGTGACTTTGCAAACGCCCCCTTGCCGGCAATGCGGCTTTTTGCGATGAGGAGCGGGTAATTAAGGTCTTTGTTCATGCAGGGAATTTTTTCAGGGCAGTTCCATCCAGGTGTGGTCAGCCAGCAGTTTTACTGCCGCCACAAACTTACGGAACGGAAGTGTTGCACCCCATTCTTTTGCCGACACCATTGACAGTACATGTGTGCCATCCTCTTTTTCATAGAGATAGTACACCTGCCCGATATTGGGTTTGAAAGACAGTTTCGCATCATAAATCATCATCGATAATTCCTTGCGTTTATGGATTTCCTGTGCCTGGAGTGCGAGGAGTTCGATCTGCTGGCGGATCTGACTGAGTTGCATATTGGTCTGCTCTTCCATTGCGGTCAGTGCCTTGTGCCGGATCACCCCGTCTTTGGTTGGCCGGACCAGTGCCCCGCTTACCGAGGCTGCATACGGCAGTACGCTCAGTTGTTTGTGATAAATCTCGGTGTTGGTATAAGGTTCCGGTCCGCCGCCGGTTTCGGTCAGTCGCAGGTAGCCATTGGGCAGGATCTCGTGCAATACCCGCAATGTTGTTTCACCGTTGCGGAAAAATTCGATATCAAAACTGATACTGTCGGTGAAGTTCACTTTTACCTGTTCACCGAGCGCCGGTTCCCCGGAATCGTTGAGTTTGCCGTCAGCCGTTACCAGCAGGTTGGAGGAAAAGGCAGTGTTATCCAGCATCACCCAGTTTTTGTTGACCACCAGCTCCCGGCGTTCATCGGGTGCAGTGAGCCGGTAGATACCACTTTTTGGCCGTTCGCCTCTTTCATAATTGCACTTCTCCGGGAATAACTGCCAGCTTGCAAGGAAATTATATGCCTCTACCATTCAGAAAGTATTGTGTGGCAAAGGTTCAATTTCCAATGGTATAAAAAAAATCAGAACAGGGTAAGGACCCCGTGTGCAATCCTCGATTCATGATCGAGCAGCCATTTTTTTCGCCAGATCCCACCGGCATAACCGGTGAGTGCGCGGCTGGCCCCGATTACTCGGTGGCAGGGTATGATGATGGCGATATTGTTGCGTCCGTTGGCAGCGGCAACTGCGCGCGTGGCTTTCGGATCGCCCTGCCGGATGGCCAGCTGGATATAGCTGATGGTTTTCCCGAAGGGAATCGTGCAAAGCTCACCCCAGACTCCCTGCTGGAACGGGGTTCCGGGCTGCTCCAGCGGCAGGTCAAAGGTCCTTGTATCGCCATTGAAATAACGGATCAGCTGTTCGACGCAGGCGATCAGCATATCGGGTAAAACCTCATCTGCGGGAATGTCTGGCGGATCATCCTGGAATGTCACACCGGTAATAAGTGTGGTCGTGCCCGTGATTTTCAGCTGGCCGAGGGGCGACTGGTAATATGTGGTGTATTGTTTATCCAACAGGTTGCCCGTTTGCGACAGGGTTGCGGGGCTGGATTAAAATTACGTCATTGTTTCCGTCATATACCCCAAGTACCAGGCACCCGCTCATAAAATCGGCAATCTGTTTGGGTGGGAAGTTGATCACGGCAAGCACCTGTGAGCCGAGCAGGTCATCGCTGCTGTAGTATTTGCGGATCTGTGCGCTCGACTGTTTTATCCCGACCCCAGTACCGAAATCAATCTTTAACCGCCATGCCGGTTTGCGTGCTTTTGGAAAATCAGACACTTCAATGATGGTTCCGACCCTTATGTCCAGCTTTTCAAAATCATTCCACGTGATTGTGTTTTTCATGCCTTTACATTTGGTTCCCAAAGGTAATTTTTCCATACCTTAACAAAAATTTGTTTGAGATATGAAACTCCCTCATCACAGTAAGCAATCGGCCTCCCGCAGGAAATTCATCCGTAATGCGGGTATTGCCGCAGCTGGTTTTTTTATTGTTCCCCGTGAAGTGCTTGGCCGCGGTTTTGTAGCGCCCAGTGATAAACTCAATGTTGCCGGTATCGGTGTAGGTGGTAAAGGTGAAAGTGATCTCACCGAAATCGCAAAGAGCCCTAACGTAAACATTGTTGCACTTTGTGATGTGGACGATCGCCAGGCAGCCAAGTCACGTGCACGTTATCCGAAAGCAACCTACACGCGCGATTTCCGCGAGATGCTTGCGAAGCAGAAAAATTCCATTGATGCGGTAGTGGTGTCTACGCCGGATCACACGCATGCGGTGGCCACCATTGCGGCAATGCAGCTGGGCAAACACGTGTATACACAGAAGCCACTCACGCATGATATCCATGAAGCCAGGATCCTTGCGGATGCTGCCCGGAAATACAAGGTGGTAACGCAGATGGGTAACCAGGGTGCTTCGGGTGATGGTGTGCGGAAAGCAAAGGAAATGTATATGGCCGGTATGATCGGCGAAGTGGTGGAGGCCCATGGCTGGACCAACCGCCCGGTATGGCCACAGGGTATTGCCACACCAACCGGCAAGTTTGATATTCCAAAGGAGCTGGACTGGAATCTCTGGCTGGGTCCGGCAAAACAGATGGATTACAATCCGGCCTACCTGCCATTCAACTGGCGTGGCTGGTGGAATTTCGGAACGGGCGCACTGGGAGATATGGCCTGCCATATCCTGGATGCCATGTACCGTCTGTTACCGATCGATTACCCCGACAGTGCGGAGTGCAGTATGTCGAGTGTGTACAAACAGATGTGGACACCGGAGAATTATACGGACAGCTGTCCTGCGAGTTCAATCATCCATCTCAACTTCCCGCGGACGGATAAAAAAGGCAATGTCAAGTTCTCCTGGTATGATGGCGGCCTGCTGCCGGAGCGTCCGGAAGAATTGCAGCCGGATGAAGCGTTTGGTGGTGCTGACGGCGGACTGATGCTGGTTGGTACCAAAGGAAAAATGCTGATCGATGTATATGGCGCAAACCCGCGCCTGTTGCCACTTACAAGGATGCAGCAGGAGAAGATGCCGGCCGAAACCCTGGCGCGTGTTCCCGAAGGGCACTACGTTCAGTGGGTCAATGCCTGTATCGCTGGTCATGGTAAAAAGGAAGTGAGTTCACCATTTGAGTTTGCCGGTCCGCTCACCGAAGGCATCCTGATGGGTAACCTCGCGATCCGCAGTTACATGATCGAAGACAAGGAAGGCAAAAATAAATTCCCGGGTCGCAAGAAGCTGGTCTGGGATGCAAAAAACATGAAGGTCACCAACTTCGAGCCGGCCAACGATTTCGTGAAAATCCCGTATCGCGACGGCTGGAAACTCTCGCTGTAAGCTCGCCCGGGTAAGCAGGGTAACTGATATTATACAAAACCACCTTTATACAAGGTGGTTTTTTTATAGCGTGCAGCGAAGCAAACAGCCTGGACTGGCGCGCCTCATTTTAAGCGGCCGGCAACATCTCACAAAAATAAAAAATGTGGAGGCCCTTAAAATTCAGCGCAACAGACAGGCTATTTGCAAAGCGGTCAAAAAAAAAACTACCTTGTATAACTCCTCAGCATCCACGCCATTTTCTCATGCTGCTTCAGCAAACCCGTTACAAAGTCTGCACTGCCCGCATCCTTGAACTCTTCATCAAACTGTGTGATCATCTTGCGCAGGCGCTGGATCAGCGTTTCATGGTCGGACGACAGGTTGGCGATCTGTGATTTCTGGTCCACCGGTGCTTCCGGTTCGTCGAGTGTTGCCAGCTGGATGATTTCTTTCAGCCTGCCTTCGGCAAAATGCCCGATCGTGCGGATACGTTCGGCGATCTGGTCAATGGTTTCAGCGAGGTCGGTATACTGTGCTTCGTACAGTTTGTGGAACTCCATAAAACTCGGCCCTTCCACACTCCAGTGGTAATTGCGTGTTTTGTTGTACAGCACGTGTTCATCGGCCAGGAGTTTGTTGAGCTCAAGCGCAACAGCCTGCCGGTTTTTGTCGGAAATACCAATATTGATTTTCATGATGTAGAAAAACTTGGATGAATTAATCGGGAGAAATTCCCGGTGTAATTTAATCCAAAAGACCGGCTAATTCCACCAGCTCTTTCTGTTTGTAGTTGTCTTTTCCGGTAAAACACCTGCCGAATTCCTCAATCAGCTGGCGGATGACCTGTTTGTTGCGGCGGGGCAGGAAAAAAGAGGGAGTTGGTTCAATACCGATCCGTTTAAAATAATTGGAGGCGTCCTGGTGGGTAAATACCTGACCGGAAGAAGGATCGATAAAGAAGTCGATATGGTCAAACGGGTCGGCCAGGTTTTCGGCGGAGTAACCGGGTTTGAAATAGGCGAGTACAAACTGCCGGGGAATATTCACGGCACGCACGGGTACATCCAGCATTTCGCAGAGG
>SEAD01000203.1 GCA_004173355.1 Chitinophagaceae bacterium
GAACAGGATTATCGTGCGGTCAGGATATCCGGCGGGGCTGCGTTGATTGCTGCAGCCCGGCGGGTACAGCCCGACCTGAAAGTGCTCGTATTTTCTGCGGAATCCAAACCGGCAGTGATTGAATCACTCTTCCGCAACCAGGAGATCGATGGCTTTGTCCGGAAAGCACGCAACGACGCACGTGAGCTGCAGGTGGCGTTTGAAAAGATTTCAAAAAACGAACAGCATTACCCGAAACAGGTTGCAGATTTCAACAAACACCAGAACTCCCATAGCTTCAGCGATTTTGATATCACTATCATCTCCCTGCTTGCACAAGGCACCCCGCAGAAAAACATCCCGGAATACCTGCTGGCAAATAAGATAAAACCATCCGGACTCAGCAGCGTGGAGAAACGGCTCAACCAGATCCGCGGCGTGTATGAGTTCAACAACAATGAACAGCTCGTTGCCTTCTGTAAGGATATGGGGATAATTTAACCTGACTTTACGGGATCCCGTAAAGAATCATTTACTCCACCTAAGTAATTTCACACCTGTAACTACCATTACACCTTAAACCTTATCCTTCTTTCAAACCGGGGAATCCATTGTCCGGGAAAAGATTTTCACACCAGAAAATTTCAACTGAACAGAAGCCACCACCACCAGACTACCTCATCGGGACAACCCTGATGGGGTAGTTGAATATCAGGGACAATGAAGAGCTTTTACAGAAAAGAATTCGACTACCGCAAAATCCTGTGGAGAATGTTGTCAGACCCCGGCCTGACAATCGTAGAGGCCGACATCATCGATCATATATCTGCGAAAGGCTTCGACAAAAAATTATTCACCGGCATGCTGGCACGCAAGGGATACAGCTATGACGCGGCTTTCAAGGAGGAATTTGTCCGGACTTTCCTCGTTTTTGTAAAACATATCCTGGTGGATCGCATTATCAGCGAGGACGAACTCACTACAGCAGGTCTGCTTAAGTTACTATTCAAAATTGATGCTTCTGACCTCCTCCCAAAACACACTCACTACATAGAGCAGATCTTCGATGCACAGCTGAATCATGTGAAAGAGGAAAATCCCGGCATAAGTTTCCCGGAGGCATGTCACAAAGCCGGACTCCAGGAATTATTTTCACTTGGCTATGATGAATATATTGTGTTGTGCAAAGGACATTGATAGGTTAGCTTTACCCAATTCAATCCACAAATACCCATTTTGAAAATACTACTTCTCCCTTTAAGCCTGTTCCTCGTCTTTCATAGTACACAAAGTTGTAAAGGGAAAGCGGTTGATGCTGTTTCGGTTTCCCCACTCACTGACACGGTCAGGGGTAGAGTAATCGGGATTAAAGACGGGGACACGTTTGAACTACTGGTGGACCAGAAACGGCTCACCATCCGGCTTTCCGATATCGACTGCCCGGAAAAAAAACAACCATTCGGCACCAAGGCACGCCAATTCGCTTCCGATCTGTGTTTTGGGAAAAATATCATCGCTGTAAAAAAGGGACGCCCTGATCGTTACGGCCGGCTGATAGTCGAACTATTCGCGGGCGATACCTGCGTTAACAAGGAGCTTGTCAGCGCCGGTCTCGCATGGCATTTCAAACAATATTCCAGGAACCCTGCCTACGCGGGCCTTGAAATGGCTGCACGAAACAGCAAACTGGGAATCTGGAGTCAGCAGAATCCAACGCCTCCCTGGGAATGGAGAAAGCCAAAAAAATAGTATACCGCTCTGCTGTCTTACCGGTTCAGTGCATGCAGGAATTAATGCCCTAATTTCGCAACCAGTATGGACAAGGAATTCCAACATGATGGTGAAAACGGCTTCCGATACCGCTTCATCAATCCTCCTGAAGCATTGGCCGATTTCGTGGAGAATATCGGCATGTTTGAAAATAATTCTGCCGAAGCCAGTGAGATCGTGATTATTCCCGATGGCAGGATCGACTTGTTTTTCACAAGATCATCCAGCGAGCCATTCCATGTAATGCTGATGGGACTGGAAACGGAACCAGACCAGCGAAGTGTACTACCGGGTACGCGTACGTTTTGTGTGAGTTTCAAACCACTCGGACTGGAATACCTGATGCACATGTCTATCGCACCATTCCTCAATAAAGGCCAGTCGCTGCCCGATGGATTCTGGAACATCAGCGAAAGTGACCTTGAAGATTTTGACCTGTTTGCTGAAAAAGCTATACAAACGTTAACAACACTTCTACCCGGATCCATCGATGAACGCAAGCGCGAACTATTCCGGTTAGTTTATGCAGCCCATGGGGAAATGCACGTGCAGGAACTGTCCGAAAAAGTATTCTGGAGCAGCCGGCAGATCAACCGCTACTTTAACCAGCTGCTGGGGCTTTCGCTGAAAACATTCTGTAAGATCCTTCGATTCCGGGAGTCACTGAAACACATCGCTGACGGACGTATCTACCCTGAACTCAACTTTACCGACCAGAATCATTTTATAAAAGAAATAAAAAAATTCTCCGGGGTAGCACCACGCGAACTGTTCAAAAACAAAAACGACCGATTTATACTATTATCCGTCCTCAAGCCAAAATAGCTTTGTATCATTAAAACCGATACAAATGTTATTACAAAATAAACAAGTCGCCATCATCGGCGGCGGACCCGGCGGACTTACCCTCGCCAGGCTGCTCCAGGTCGAGGGAGTCCATGTTAAAGTATACGAACGTGATCCCGGCAAAAACGCCAGGGTGCAGGGATCGCCGCTCGACCTGCATGAAACTTCCGGATTGGCGGCTATCCGCAAAGCCGGACTGCTGGACATTTTCAGGGCGAACTATATGGATGGCGCTGACCGCACCACCATCACCAATCCAAACGCAGAGATCTTATTCAGTGACCACGAACAACCCGGCGAACAAACATTTGGCGACGAGCATTTCCGTCCCGAAATCGACCGGGGTGTTCTCCGCAGAATCCTGCTGGAGTCGCTCCACGAAGACACAGTCATATGGGACAGTCATTTTATTTCCATGAAACCAACTGCCAACGGGTGGACCCTGCAATTCAAAAATGGTCATCAGGCATTTGCCGATCTCGTCATAGCTGCCGATGGTGCCAATTCAAAACTCCGTCCCTATGTGACCGGCATCAAACCATTTTACACCGGCATTACCATGCTCGAAGGACATGTAGCGGATGCCGCAAAAAACATCCCGGGGATGACTGCGATACTTCGAGGCGGTAAAATCATGGCATTTGGAAAAAACCAGGATATACTCATGGGTCAGAAAGCAGATGGTGAAGTGGGATTCTATGCAAGTTTCCGCACCCATGAGAGCTGGGCAAAAACGAACGGTCTCGATTACAACAGCAATGAATCAGTGCTTGAATGGTTCCGTAAGGAATACCCTGAATGGGGCAGCCAATGGCATGAACTTTTTGCCAATGCTACAGATGCGTTCATCCCGAGGCCCATCTATTGTATGCCCTACGACCAGGAATGGGAACCGCTACCTAACCTTACCCTGCTTGGTGATGCAGCGCACCTTATGCCGCCGTTTGCCGGTGAAGGCGTAAATATGGCAATGCTCGATGCCCTTGAACTAAGTGAACAATTGCTCACCGAAGCCAACAATACACTGGTGGAAGCTATCGGCATATATGAAAAACAAATGCGTCGACGGGCTTCAGTCGTTGCAAAAGAATCCACGGATAACGGGGAACGCATGCATTCTGAAAACGCCCTCGAATCGATGCTGGATTTTTTCCAGGGCAAATGATTGACGACTGACTGTTGTAACCAATGCCCCGACTTTAACGTCAGTTTAAATGGGTCATAGTTGATGAATCCCGTACCACATACAGGTTACTGCCGGATCGGCTGGAAAAGATTTTATTTTTTTGATTCGGAAAAACTATACTTTTAGCAGACCACCTCGTCCGCATCCCCACTCTTTTTCGCTTTCCGCATAACCTTACAAACCTTAACCATGACTATTCAACTGACTGGATTTTATCCAGCTCAACTGCTATCCCGTGTATGCAGGTCAATCGCTGTGCTCTTTGTCATCGCAGCAAACACACAGGTGGTACATTCGCAGGAACTTGAAAAATCAAGGGTCTACGAAATACGCAACAGCATTGCTGTCTTTCCCTGCGACATCCTCGGCAACCGTTTGTTTCCTGACCGCGGTCCCGAGATCCCACCCTTCACTGGCAAATTCATCCTCGTCTCCGCTTCCGGCAGGGATTCCGTTATCATCCGTTTTCTCCCATGGAGCAGCAGGACGAACGCGGGTCTGTACCGGCGTTTCAACAGACCTGTACCGACAAGCGACATTACGAATGAAACGGTAAAAACGCTTTGGCTCCGTGACAGCACCGTCCCCAAATACTTTGTTATGGGACGGGAAAATCTCGATTCCAATTGTGTGAAAGTATTCAACAAAGGCTGGCGCAGCGCTGCTTTCACCATCGGCCTGGTGACCATGCCAACGAAGCTGAGACTTGGCAGGAATTTCGATTTCCAGGGAAACCTTTCCCTCGGGACAACAGCAGGAATCAAACACCGGCTATCGCGGTACAGTCCCAATTACGTCAATTACCTGTTCGGGGCATCCCTTACCGGCGTATCCCTTGACAGCTTTAATACAAAAGGAAGGATAGCGGGACAACCACTGAATAATGTCACTGTGTTCTCTCCGTCGCTGGGAATTGTCTTTGAATTCGGCAAGGCACAGGCCGGTATTTTTTATGGGTGGGATCTTCTCAACAAATCGACACAATCGAGATACGGATGGATTTATAACCGGAAACCCTGGCTCTCGATCGGTTTCGGTTTCTCCATCTTCAGTGTTGACAGCAAATCAAGTTCTCAGGGCAAGGATGAAAACACGGAGATCCATCTAAAATAAAAACCATGACTGATACCTTTATCCCCTCGACAAGGAAAGAGCTCATCACCAGGTGGCTTGTACGGCTTAGGTTGCTGGAAGTATGCCACTATGAAGCAGCAAAACCACTTGCAAAAATGAACATGATTCTGGGTATACCAGTCATCATCCTGACTACGGTAGTCGGGACGACCGTTTTTGCAACACTTCAGAAGGCTGTAGATCCCGAGATCCGCCTGTGGGTTGGAATCATAAGCCTGGCAGCGGCGGTACTGGCCGGGTTGCAGACCTTTCTCCGTTTTTCCGCAAGGGCAACATTGCACAGGGAAAACGCAGCTTCAGCGGGCATGTACAGACGCGAACTTGAACAGATTATCGCCGACAACGATATTGATAAGCTGACAAAAGAGGAAGTCACAACCCTCCGTGAAAAGATAGACCTGCTTGCCAAAACAGATATTTCAATCCCTTCAAACATATTCGAAAGATTCAGGGACGAGCAGTAATTATAAGTTCTCAGACCATTACCATTAAACCTAAACCATGTCCAAACCAGCAAACGAGATCGGGTTATCCCTGTCTGGAGGCGGGTACCGTGCCACAGCCTTCCATCTTGGCACACTGCGGAAATTACAATCATTGGGTATCCTGCAAAAGGTAGACGTTATCTCCACCATTTCCGGAGGATCCATCACCGGTGCGTATTATGCACTCCACAAAGATGACTTCGATTATTTCTCCAGCTCGCTTTACGACAAACTATTGCACAACAATGTCATCAGCAAAGTGATCTGGTCACGTACTTTCCTGCAGGCAATACTGTTCTGCGTGTTTTTCCTGGGTGCAGCAGTCTACTTCCTGTTGAAGGGTCCGGCCTGGGTAGCACCACTGGTCTTGCTGGTATGGCTGATCCTGCTCGGATTGTTCCAGTTCCGGATCTTTCCGGTAAGCCGGAGGATCGAACGTGTTTACGACCAGTTCTTTTATCATAAAAAAACGCTGGGTGACCTGCCGGAAAACCCCAAACTGGTGATTGGCTCCACAAAATTTTGCCGGTAGCAGCATCGTACATTGCTACACCCGGCGTTTGCAAAGCCAGCGTTCTTTCCTCGCTTTCGTGAATACCAAATACTTCCAGGCCAGGATGGGCTGGATCCATGTCGGTTAAATGAATGGCATCGCCGTGGCGCAGACCAGTTGTGTACAAACCCGTGCCGTTGTCATCCACCGTCATTGCGCCTACGCATATTTCATCTTTTCCATCGGCATCTACATCGGCCACCGTAAGGT
>SEAD01000204.1 GCA_004173355.1 Chitinophagaceae bacterium
GGATTATACATTCTTTCATGGAACTGTGTTAGATACCGAAATATTGTTCTTCTACCAGCTGGCAGATAATATGTCCCGCAAGGATATGGCTTTCCTGGATCCTTGGGGTATCGGTGGAGGGTACATTAATAAGGTAACTGCTGAGTGCTTTCAAGGCTCCGCCGGTAAGGCCGGTCAGTCCGACGGTAATTAGTCCTTTTTCGCGGGCGGTTTCGAAAGCCTTTACGATGTTGGCGGAATTGCCGGAGGTGGACAGGCCGATCAGTACGTCGCCTTCGTGGCCGAGACCATCGATCAGCCGTGCATAGATCACATCGTAACTATAATCGTTTCCCACCGCGGTGAGGTAGGAGGTATTGCAGTGCAGGGCCTCGGCTGGCAGGGCTTTGCGGTCGATATAAAACCGTCCGGAGAATTCTGCTGCGAGGTGTTGTGCATCGGCTGCGCTGCCGCCGTTTCCGCAGAAATAAATACGTTTATTGTTACGGAAAGCTTCGGTAATTTTTTCTGCAACGGTACCGATAGTGCTGACCAGAGTGTCCGACTGCAGCATCTGTTGTTTGGTATCGATGGATGCCTGGATAAGCTGTTTGATTTTCTCCATAATAAAAATTGTCAGACCGTCCAGGTCTTGAGGCCATGTTTTGTGAAAAGGTAATTGCGAGTCTGTCCCCCGAAACGTTCCAGGGTATCACGTACTTTGTACTTCGAATTGACCGGGCAATAGAAGATCATAAAACCCCCACCGCCTGCACCCGAGATCTTGCCGCCTGTGGCGCCGGCTTTGCGGGCTGTTTCATAGATCTCTTCCATCAGTGGGTTGCTGATGCCTTTCGCCATTTTACGTTTCTGCTGGAAGCCGAAATCGAGGATTTCACCGATCTGGTTGAGTTTGCCCTGCAGCAGTGCTTCCTTCATCTGTTGTGCCTGTTCCTTCAGCTGGTGCATGGCATCGATGGAGCTGCTGTCTTTTGCCACCACGTTTTCCGACTGCTGTTTGATAATGGCTGCTGATTCGCGGCTGGTGGATGTGTAGTACAGCAGCAGGTTATTTTCGAGTTCAAAAAGGTATTGCTGTTTGATGCGGAGCGGGTTTACGATTACTTTATCCCCGGCATAAAACTCCATGAAGTTCACACCACCGAAAGTGGCGGCATACTGGTCCTGTTTACCACCTGCGAGTCCGAGGTCATTGCGTTCGATATCGTAGGCGTAGTGTGCCATGTCGTATTCACCCATGGGGAGTCGCAGCATTTCGGTAAATGCACCGATGATTGCGACCACGAGGGTAGAGGAAGTGCCAAGTCCGGAACCCGCCGGTGCATCCACATAAGTGGAGAGCCGGAATCCCTGGCGGGGGATTTTATAATCTTTCATGATCCGGTTGTACACGCCTTTCAGGAGGTCGAGTTTGCCATTGATTGGCAGGGTCTCGCTCCAGTCGTGGATTTCCTCTTCGTTGCGGTCGAGGGCAGACACGATGATTTTATCTTCTGCTATGGGTTCGATGGTTGCGTTGGCGTAGAGGGAAAGCGTAGCATTCAGTATGGCCCCGCCGTAGAGATCGCTGTACGGACTTACATCGGTGCCGCCGCCTGCCAGTCCGATCCGTAGAGGCGCTTTGCTGCGGTAGATCATGGGTTTAAGGTTTTTTCAGAGGCTGAACACCGCGTTGACAATATTCGACCAGCTGTACTTTAATTTTTCGCTGCGAAGATGCGGAATAAAATAGTCTTCACCTAATCGGTAGAACTCCCTTATTCCCCCTGCAATGGCCTGTGGTGTGGGATTTACCACCAGTCCTGCTTTGCGGTTGGGTACCAGTGAAGGCAGTCCGCCGACATTTGTCACCACCATTGGTTTTTCAAAATGATAGGCCAGTGGTGTGACACCGCTCTGGGTCGCATTTTTATAGGGCTGGATCACGGCGTCTGCTGCGCAGAGATAATTCTGCACTTCGCTGTCGGGGATAAAATCCGTGCGCAGGATCAGTGACCCTTTGATTTCAAGTTGTTTTATCAGTTCCTGGTAAGGGGCCTGGTCTTCATAAAATTCGCCCGCCACCATCAGTGAGACGCCGGATGCCGGGTCGCTGATATTGTCAGTTGTTTTGAGTTCCTGCATGGCTTTGAGTAACAGGTCGAGGCCTTTGTATGCGCGGATGAATCCAAAGAACAGGATGATTTTTTTTGACGGGTCGAGACCAAGGTTTTGCCGTGCCGTTGCTTTGGGGATGATCGGTCCGAAATTATCGTAGAGGGGGTGTTGTACCAGTTGTGCCGGTTTATCGGTGAATAACCGGAGGTCGCTCAGTACTTTTTCACTCATGGTGATAAAGGCATCACAGCTTTTCAAAAAATACCTGGTGAAGGGTGTATCACCCGGTCGTTTTTCATGCGGGATCACATTGTCGGCAATGCAGATGATACGGGTATGTTTGTTTTTCCGGACCTGCCGCAGGATGGTGCCCAGTGCGGGGCCCATCAACGGGAGCCAGAAGCGGACGACAATGATATCGGGTTTTTCATACCGCAGGCGTTTGCCCACGCTGATCCAGTTGAGTGGGTTAACCGAATTGATTACGGTATGGATGGTCAGGTCTTTAGGTGCCGGTTCGTCCGTGTACTGGGTGGTCCCGGGAAAAATGAATTTCGGGTATTGCAGCGAAAAGGAATAGATGCTGCAGTTGTGCCCCATCGAATTGAATTCCTGGGCGAGCCGCTGGTTGAATGTTGCCAGCCCTCCCCGCAGCGGATGTGCGGGGCCTATGATCACGACTTTTGCCATCAGAGTCCGGATTTCTTTTCGAGGAGATACGAGTTACGCCCTGGTGAGTTGCGGGTGATGAGTTCGCCGATAAACCCTGCCAGGAAGAGTTGCATACCGATAATGATGGAGGTCATTGCCATGTAGAACCCCGGGCGGTTGGTGATCGGGTAGGTGGAGTCGATGAATTTCGACACCGTCAGGTAGATCGAAAAGATGAGTCCGATGAGGAAGAACAGGGAGCCCCAGAGACCAAAGAAATGCATGGGTCTTTTCCCGAATTTCCCGATGAACACAATGGTGAGCAGGTCGAGGAATCCGTTTACGAAGCGGTCCCATCCGAATTTACTCACGCCGTATTTCCGTGCGCGATGTTCTACGACTTTTTCACCGATTTTCCGGAACCCGCCCCATTTGGCGAGTACGGGGACATAGCGGTGCATTTCACCATAAACCTCGATGCCTTTTACCACGCGGTAGCTGTAGGATTTCAGGCCGCAGTTGAAGTCGTGCAGTTTGATCCCGCTCATGCGGCGTGCGGCGGCATTGAAGATTTTGCTCGGGAGATTTTTGGTGAGTTTATTATCATGGCGGACTTTTTTCCATCCGCTTACCATATCGTATTTGTCTTCGATGATCATGCGGCGCAGTTCCGGGATTTCATCCGGGCTGTCCTGCAGGTCGGCGTCCATGGTGATGATCACATCACCCGAAGCCGCGCGGAATCCTTCGCTCAGTCCGGCGGATTTGCCGTAGTTGCGCTGGAACTTGATGCCTTTGATATGCGGGTTTTTTTCCCGCAGGGCTTCGATCACGGCCCAGGAGTTATCGGTGCTGCCATCATCCACGTAGATGACTTCGTAGGAATAGTTATGTTCGAGCATCACGCGTTCGATCCAGGCGGTGAGCTCGGGGAGGGATTCCTCTTCGTTCAGCAGGGGTATGACGAGTGACAGGTCCATAATTAGTTGTTCATTTCCGGCTTATTGCCAGTTCTTTTTCATGAGCACCAGTGCTGACCCGGCGAGTGTGAAAATCGTGCCGAGTATGAGGGTGCTGAATACTGCGGGGTACATGGCCGAGACCACATAGCTCTTTTTTGCGTTCTCGACTTCCTGGTCAATTTCGGCCGGGGTCATGTCCTTTTTGTTTTCCTTCAGGTATTGCCGGTAGGCCGGGGCCCGTTCTTCGGCAATTTCCGGATGTGCAAAGCTATAGATTCCTATATAACCAACCATCAGCAGGGTGACGACGACGAAGCACCGGAACCCCTGGCCAAAGAGCTCGCTGAATTTGCCGGTGAAGGCGGGTGTACGCGAGAAGCTGATGAGGGTCCAGATGATACCGCCGGCATAGAGGCCATACACGATATAGTGCAGGCGCGAGGTATCGGGAACATTATAGGCAACGAGCAGCATCGTGGTTAGTACCATGGCTGCGCCGGTGATGAGTCCTTTGAGAAGTGGGGTGAGTTTCATGTTTGATATCAGGCTTTGTTGAGGGTAGCCCGGTTATGGTGGATAATCCCGGTCACTTTTCCTTTCAGTTCACGGTTTAAGAAGGGATTGTTACCCGATTTTGAATGGAGGTCTGTTGGTTTGACGGTCCAGTTGCTGTCTGTATTGAAAAGGGTGATGGATGCGGTAGCTCCTTCACTGAGTCCGTGGGCTTCGAGGTTGAAGATCTTCCGGGGGTTGGTGGAGAACAGCTCCACGATCCGTTCTGCCGTGATGCCTGGCAGGGCGGTGTTGAGTACGGCGAATGTGGTTTCGAGTCCGGCCATCCCGAATTTGGCGTATTCGAATTCGAGGACTTTGCTGTCGTATTCATGCGGCAGGTGGTGGGAGGCGATGCAATCGATGGTGCCATCGAGCACTGCGGCTTTGAGTGCTTCGCGGTCTGCTTTGGAACGCAGCGGTGGATTGACTTTGAGGTTGGTATCGTAGTCCTGCAGGTCTTCCTCGCAGAAGTATAAATGGTAGGGGGTGACGGAACAGGTGATATCCAGTCCTTCCTCTTTTGCTTTTTTTATAAGATGCACTGACTTTGCCGTGCTGATGCCGGTGAAGTGGATGCGTGAGCCGGCGTATTTTGCCAGTTCGATATCCCGTGCCACGATGAGTTCCTCTGCCATGGCTGGTTTGCCCGGGAGGCCAAGGCGGGTAGAGATCACGCTTTCGTTCATCAGTCCCTGCGGGTTGATGCTATGATCATCCGGCAGCTGGATGAGTACACCTTTAAAAGCCTTTACATATTGCAGGGCTTTCACCAGGAGACCGGCGGACTGGACGGACCTGGTGCCATCGCTGAAAGCCAGGGCACCGCTTGCCTTCATATCATACATTTCGGCCAGTTCCTTTCCCTCTGCGTTGCGTGTGATCGCGCCGATCGGGTGTACGGTGACGGGCAGGATGGATGTTTTATGGACGATGTATTCGACGCCGGCCTTGTTGTGGATGACGGGGTTGGTATTCGGGATCACCATTACATCGGTGTAACCGCCTGCTGCGGCTGCTGCTGCGCCGGATTCGAGGGTTTCCCGGAATTCATAACCCGGGTCGCCGAAGTTGGAGAAGATATCGAGCCAGCCTGTGCTGGCATGGAGGTTCGGGGTGTCGATCAGTTCCGCATCGGCCTGCGGAACGCTGCCCGGTTTGCCTATACGGGCGATTTTTCCGCCATCGATTAAAATATCTGCTGGTTGACCATTGAAAGGGGAGCTGGGGTCGACTATTTTCGCTGACTTAATGAGTATTTTCATTAAGGAGCGAAGGTAAAGGTTGTTTTTGGTTTGAAAAAATACCAGAATCCCTTACTTTTGCCACCCCCTGTTATTAGTTCGGGACGTAGCGCAGCCCGGTAGCGCGCTTGCATGGGGTGCAAGAGGCCGCTAGTTCGAATCTAGTCGTCCCGACCTGGCCCACCAAAGCTTTAGCGACGGTGGGCTTTTTTTATGCCCGCACTTTTCTGTTTTGGGCGGGCTTCTTCAGGGGAGCTAGCATCAGGTTTTTATTGGCATTACTCAAAAGTGGATTTAAACAAAGTACTCACCATGCATAGCGCGAAAGTGTTGGACAAACAAATTGCACACTATTTAACCAGCCTCAATGTGAAGGAGAAGAGAGCGGTATTGACCGTTGTGAAAACTTTTGTGGAAGGCAAACAGGATTGGTTGGATGAAATTGGCGATAGCCAACAAAAAGCAATCAACAAATCGATCGCGGATCAAAAATCCGGAGCGATAGTTTCACATCAGGAGATTGTCAAAAAGTTTAAAAAGTGGCAGAAAAAATAATTCAGGTTTTTGGACCTAAACTGCCCAATCAAAGTCACTTGATGCAGTTGTATATTGTACCGATGTAAAGTTGATCCAAGGGCAAAAATATTTATCCG
>SEAD01000335.1 GCA_004173355.1 Chitinophagaceae bacterium
GCTGGAATGAAGGGGCAGATGGAAGACCGCAATCACCTGCCGGGTAAGCCTTGCCAGTAATGATGTCCGTTCATCCCCTTCCAGTTCGTCGAGCAGATTCCTTGGTATGGCAGGTATGTCGGGAATGGCCGCGGGCGACGGAATATCCGGAAGACCTGTTTTTAACCGGTATAGCAATTTTTCAGGGCTGCCATATTTTCGGTAACTGGCCGACAATACATTCAGGTCGGCCAGGAAATGTTCAGCAGATAACTGAGGCCCTGGCTGCAGCACAAACTCCGCCAGCAGGCCGCTTTTTAATTCTTCAAGCGCTGCCTTTGTTTCATGGTACGACCACCATGTATGATCGGATGAGAGGATTTCGGCAATGAGGTGGGCCCGGTTCTCTCCAGTCCTGATAGCCGGTGCAAGGCTGTGCACCGCATCGAGTAACAGCCTCACATCGGTCATTGCTTCATCGATGGCAGCAGTATGCGCCGGATCGTTTTTTCCAAGGGTGGTCGCCAAGTTTTGGAAGGAACCCATGATCCTGTCCATAGAGGATTCGCGACAGGCAGACAGCAGCAACAGTATGGACGCGAGACGCGGTACTGCGGTGGCGGGTAACTGTTCAAGTATGGACACCAGCTCTACCTTGTAACAGATGGTGTGGCCAACAACCCATTCAACCACGTCGGGCCCGGCCCAATGCCAGAATGTACCCGCCGGTGCCTGGAAATGTTTTTTTATATCCTCACTGGTTTCAATCATGCAGTCTGCTGGTGTTTGTTTGCCGGATGCTGCTTCGACGGGCAGGCACAAAATAATTCTCAGGGATAGCGGTCCAGGTTGAACCTGTGTCAAACAGGATCATCGAGTCGGGGGGAAACAAATCTTTAATCCGGTCCATAAATGGCGCGATGGGAAATTCGAATTCCATCCCGGCAGGGACCAGGAAATTTTTCACCGTGTAGTAACTGTTACCAGGAACAGATGGAAGGGGTTCGCCCAGTACCAGTACCTGCCCTTCGGACGACACGGCAAACCGCAACCGGTTTAACCGCACCTGTGACGCGGTTTCCCCATACTCTTTCCAGGTGGACAGGGTGACCAGCATTGCATCGGGTTTTTGTTCTGTGACGGAATGTTTCAGTTGAAGCAAGGTGCTGACCGGTCTGGTCCCGGGCAAAGCTGAAACCGGTAGTTCCACAACTAGAGCAGACGCAATGGACTGCCAGCTCAACACTGGCATTTCTCCCACTGGTGTAACTTTACCGGGAGGGAATAGTAA
>SEAD01000336.1 GCA_004173355.1 Chitinophagaceae bacterium
TAAGCCGGGTTGATCACGTTCATGTTGTACATGTACTGCGTGTAGTGAGGGTCCTGCTGCGCACTGGACTCCGTAAAGCCCAAAACCGCAAGAAGGGTCGCAAGGTAAATTTTTCTCATTGCCGGCTGTTTTATTTTGTTGCGATTAAAGTACGCTCTTTTTTCCTGATGCTTCAAGATTTCTTTCAATCTTATGCCCCGGGCGTGACCATTTTGGTTTTTCGCCCAGCGGAGCAAACTCAGAGTCGGCGGCTTCTACCGTTACCGGTTGCGATACTTTAGTAAAAGGCTTTTGAGGCACCATACCCAGCATAGCAAACATTTTCATGTCTTCGTTTACATCGGGGTTTGGAGTTGTAAGCAATTTATCTCCCGCGAAAATCGAATTGGCACCGGCAAAGAAGCACATGGCCTGTCCTTCCCTCGACATTTGCGTACGCCCTGCAGATAGCCTCACCTGCGTTTGCGGCATCACGATCCTGGTAGTGGCTACCATCCTGATCATATCCCAAATCTCTACCGGTTTCTCGTCCTCCATGGGCGTACCTTCTACCGCGACAAGGGCATTGATAGGCACCGATTCCGGCTGAGGGCTTAACGACGCAAGTGCCACCAGCATTCCTGCCCGGTCTTCCACACTTTCGCCCATTCCTATAATTCCCCCGCTGCATACGGTTACATTGGTCTTGCGCACATTCTCGATAGTTTGTAAACGGTCTTCAAAACCGCGCGTGGAAATTACTTCCTTATAATATTCTTCAGATGTATCTAAATTGTGGTTATAAGCATACAAACCTGCTTCAGCAAGGCGCTTTGCCTGGTTTTCCGTAATCATACCCAGAGTGCAGCATACCTCCATATCCAGCTTGTTGATGGTTCTCACCATCTCCAGCACCTGATCAAATTCCGGACCGTCCTTAACGTTACGCCATGCGGCTCCCATGCACACGCGCGACGATCCGCCCGACTTTGCACGTAATGCCTGCGCCTTTACCTGCTGCACGCTCATAAGGTCGTTACCTTCAATATCGGTATGGTAACGGGCAGCCTGTGGGCAATAGCCACAATCTTCGGGGCAGCCGCCGGTTTTAATAGAAAGGAGTGTAGATACCTGAACCACGTTTGGATCGTGGTGTATCCTATGAACAGAAGCCGCTTCATAGAGCAGGTCCATGAGCGGCTTGTTGTATATTGAAATAATTTCTTCTTTGGTATAATCGTGCCTGATACTGTTCATGACGGAATTTTAAGTTGCTTCAAAAATA
>SEAD01000337.1 GCA_004173355.1 Chitinophagaceae bacterium
GCCCGGAATTAAGCTTATCGGTATCCAGGCCATACACTCTGGCGGAATTTCCCTCTGTCACCGCCCTTCTCCATTCAAACCCAATCAGCGCTGAAACCTGGTGCTCCTTCCAGCTTCCTAAATAATCCAGTTGCCCCCTGTACTGTTCAGATCTAAGGGTGCTTTCCCTGGTGTCGAGGATCGCGCCGACCGGCACGGGATACATCACCGCACCGGAGGAGGGAACCTGGCTGAAGGAATTAATATAATTCCGTGTGTAGTAGGCGTCCTGTCCTTGAAGCAGTTCTGAAAAAGAACGCTGCTCCTCGACGCTGTACTTTAAGCTCGTCTTGAGGCCCAAGGGCAGCCGGTAACTCAAATCAAAGTTCGCAGTAAGATCTTTCAGGCCCGAGCTATTATCCGTATTCAAATAATCAAGCAAGGGATAATATGACCAGTCGAGCAGCCTTGCCGTAGCGGGAGAAGAAAGATAAGTCTGGCGGTATTGCTTGGTAATGGGGAGCGGATTGCCTGCCCCATCCGCAAACCTCGCATAAGGGTAAAGCCCGGCGTAACTCACGACCTCCCCGATGCCCTGCCTGCCTCGGGTGACCCTGGCATCCGAATAAGTGTACACACTGCCCAGCTGCAGGTTCTTCACGATGTTGAACGTATTGGAAAACCGCAGCGTGGAACGCTTGTCAGAGAGCCCGAGGTTGTCCGTATTATGATTATAACCTGCGGAGACCGACCAGCTGTTGCGCTGACCACTTCCTGACAGGCGAAGCGAATATTGCTGGTTCAGCCCCTGATCATAAACATACCTGTCAAAATCATCATATACATCAAAAGAGGAAAACGCTTTCCTGGAATCCGCCAGCTGCCCACTCGAAAGCTTGCCCTCGGCCTGCAGCACCAGCAGTTCCACAAAAGGCGTCAAGGGCGGCTTCTGCAAGGAATTGATCGCGCTGGTGTAATAGCCCTTTCCAAACAAAAACTCCTCCACGCCTAAAAAATCAGCCGAGCTCATCCGACGTTCATACCCGAGGTCAGGCTTTTCAAGTACACTCACTGTACTGCTGAAATCAATTGCCAGCGGCGCATTGAATCTGGACTTTTTAGTGGTGATCACAATTACCCCATTGCCCGCCCGGGCTCCCCAGATTGATGCAGCCGATGCATCCTTCAGCACCGTGATACTTTCCACATCATCCGGATTGATATTTCCAAGATCCCCTGAATAAGCGAAATCATCCAGAATAATCAGCGGCTC
>SEAD01000338.1 GCA_004173355.1 Chitinophagaceae bacterium
GATCTGCTGCAACCGGGAATTTCCATGGCTCAGCACCATTCGCAATATAACCGTCACTTAATAAAATAACCGGGGTCATATGCTGAACTGAAATGCGCACTGCTTCATAGGCCGCTTCAAAACAATCGCTTGGCGTTGATGCGGAAACGATCGGCATCGGGCATTCGCCGTTCCTACCATAATATGCCTGAAGCAGATCACTTTGTTCCGTTTTTGTTGGCAAACCTGTACTCGGTCCGCCGCGCTGTACATTCACGATCACCAGGGGAATTTCCAGCATTACTGCCAATCCCATAGCTTCTGCTTTTAGCGCCATTCCGGGGCCACTCGTGGTGGTGATGCCCAATGAACCGCCATAACTCGCCCCAATTGCAGAGGTGATGGCAGCAATTTCGTCTTCTGCCTGGAAGGTTTTAATTCCAAAAGATTTATGACGACTGAGTTCATGCAAAATGTCCGATGCGGGAGTTATAGGGTAAGATCCAAGAAAAAGATTCAACCCGCTTTTCTGTCCTGCTGCAATCAATCCGTAAGTAAGCGATTGGTTACCCATAATGGAACGATAGGTTCCCGGGATCATGCGAGCCTTTTCCACCTGGTAGCGATGAGTAAAGGTTTCAGTGGTATCACCGAAATTATAGCCGGCCTGTAAAGACTTGATGTTGCTTTCCAGGATCTCCGGTTTCTTGCCAAATTTCTCGCGAAGAAAGCCGATCGTATTATCCATATTGCGGTTGTACATCCAATACAGGAAACCCAGGACGAACATATTTTTCGCGCGATCTTTTTCCTTTACGCCCATCGTAATTTCTTTCAGGGCTTCTCGGGTCATTTTTGTAACGTCGATCTTATACACATCATATCCTTCCAAACTGCCATCTTCCAGCGGGTTAATTCCTTCGGGGTAGTTCGCCAGGCGGAGGTTTTTACTGTCGAAACCATCCGTGTTCGCGATGATCTTACCGGCTTTTTTCAAACCTTTCAGGTTCACTTTCAACGCCGCTGCATTCATGGCTACCAATACATCACATTCATCACCCGGAGTGAAAATGCGGTCGCTGCTAAACCTTAACTGGAAGCCGCTTACCCCAGGCAGGGTGCCAATCGGGGCCCGGATCTCTGCCGGAAAATCCGGGAAAGTTGCCAGGTCAAGTCCCAGCATCGCGGTATTATTGGTGAACTGGCTGCCGGTGAGCTGCATCCCATCGCCGCTATCACCTGCAAATTTTATAACTACATCACTTAATATTTC
>SEAD01000205.1 GCA_004173355.1 Chitinophagaceae bacterium
TTGGGCCAGCTGCTTAACTGCAATCATATCTACAATCAGTACATTTTTTTTGGCGATACGGGGGTGACGCTGAAAAGGCTGGAGGCCAAGAAACTGCGCCTGCATTCTTTGAGCAGCTATTCTCGGGAGAATGCCGTTGGCAGGGATGCGGTGAACGATTTCCTGAACGAGGCGGTTGCCGCGGGCAGGCTGCCGGTGAAGTCCCATTTCAATGTCTTGTGCTGGAGCGGGGATGCCGGGCAGATGAAGGAGGTGCGGAACCAGGTGTCGGCTGCCATGGCGCAATTGGATGCGGTGGCCAAACTGGAGACCGATGGTCAGGCGCAGGTGTGGTTTTCCGGGATGCCGGGCAACCAGGCGGACTTTCCGATGAACGATACCTTTGATACCTTTCTGGAGCAGGCGACCTGTTTTTTTAACCTGGAGAGCAATTATAGGTCATCGGTGTCGCCCTTTGGGATCCGTTTGGGCGACCGGCTTTCGGGGCGTCCGGTGCAGGTGGATATTTCCGATGAGCCGATGGCCCTGGGGCTGGCCACCAACCGCAACAAGTTCATTCTGGGGCCTTCGGGCTCGGGCAAGTCCTTCTTTACCAACCATATGCTCAGGAGCTATTATGAGCAGGGGGCGCATGTGGTGCTGGTGGATGTTGGCCATAGCTACCAGGGCCTTTGTGAGCTGGTCGGTGGTTATTATTTTTCCTATTCGGAGGAAAGTCCAATTGCCTTTAATCCCTTCTATCTTGCCCAGGGCGATGTGATGGATACCGAGAAAAGGGAGAGCATCAAGACCCTGCTGCTGGCGTTATGGAAGAAGGATGATGAAAGCTTCAGGCGTTCGGAGTATGTGGCCTTGAGCAATGCGCTGAAGCTGTATTTCGAGTTCCTGGAGGGCAGGGGCGATATCTTTTCCTGTTTCAATTCTTTTTATGAGTTCCTGCAGAGTGGCTATGTGGACGAGCTGACGCGGACCGGGGTGGCCGAGCGTGATTTTGATGTGGCCAGTTTCCTGTACGTGCTCTCGCCCTATTACCGTGGTGGGGAGTTTGACTACCTGCTGAATGCCCGGGAGAACCTGGATCTGCTTTCGGAGCCGTTCATTGTCTTTGAGCTGGACCAGGTGAAGGACCATCCGACCCTGTTTCCGGTGATTACCCTGATCATCATGGAGGTGTTCATTTCCAAGATGCGCAAGCTCAAGGGCATCCGGAAGGTGATCCTATTGGAGGGAGCATGGAAGGCTATTGCTAAGGAGGGTATGGCCGAATACATCAAGTATCTGTTCAAGACGGTCCGCAAGCATTTTGGGGAGGCGATCGTGGTGACCCAAGAGGTGGAGGACATCATTTCCTCGCCGATTGTCAAGCAGGCGATCATCAACAACTCGGACTGTAAGGTCTTATTGGACCAGCGCAAGTACCAGCACAAGTTCGATGCGATCCAGGAGCTGTTGGGTCTGAACGATAAGGAAAAGGCGCAGGTGCTCTCGCTGAACGGGGCCAATGATTCCCAGCGGAAGTACAAAGAGGTGTTCATTTCCATTGGCGGGCAACTGTCGAAGGTCTATCGGGTGGAGGTATCCTTGGAGGAATACCTGGCCTATACGACCGAGGAAATGGAAAAGCTGCGGGTGCGGGAATATGCCCGTAGGTATGGGTCGATGCAAAGGGGGATCGCCGCGCTGGCCGCGGAGATGAGGGCAGCAAAGTAATTTAAATGGAGGTTAAAATGAAAATAACAAGTGGATTGATAGCCTTTTTGTCAAGTGTTGCTTTAGGTTGTGCTGGGGATCCTTTGCGGGACTTTATGCCCGGGACCTACGTCAATTCGGCAGGGGGAAGGTTCAGTATCGCCAGCGATACGCTTAGGGTCGAACTGCTGGAAGGGAATCATTATATCATCCATAGAACCACCGGCTATAACATCATCGCTGATGAAAAAGTGGGGCCGAGGGAATATGGGGCGGAGGTATGGCAATGTGTCTATGGCACAGCCACCAAAAATCTGACTGAACTTAGAAAAGGGAAGGTGATCGCCTTCTTTCCGGAGGCGGATGAAATGAAGGTCGGGGCTAGGGTCTATAAAAAGATCAAATAATAGGATTGGAGATAAAAATAAGATGAGTGCGATGAAAAAATTTATGGTGATACTGCCGCTATCTGCGATGACCATTTTTGTGTCCTTGCCCACTGGGGCAAATGCACAAGTGGCTTTCGTGGAGGTGATCAGGGCGGGGGTGAAAAAAGTGATCAGGGCGATGGACCTGAAGGTGCAACGTTTGCAGAATGAGACGATCTGGCTGCAGAATGCCCAGAAGGTGTTGGAGAACCAGCTTTCGAAACTGAAGCTGGGGGAGATCGCCGATTGGACGGGCAGGCAGAAGGAACTGTATGGGCAGTACTATGAGGAACTCTGGAAAGTGAAATCGGCGATAGTGTACTACAAACGCCTGCGGGACCTGACCGATATCCAGGTGCAGCTCGTGGAGGAGTACAAATGGGCCTGGAATTTATTTAACAGGAGCGGGCATTTTTCGGTGGAGGAACTGCGGGCGATGGAAACGGTGTATGCGGGGATATTGGAGGTTTCGGTGAAAAATGTGGATGGGATTTTATCGATCGTGGGTTCGTTCAGGACGCAAATGTCCGATGCGGCCCGGCTGGAGCTGATCGTGGCTGCCGCGGATGCGATGGAGGCCAATTGGCAGGACCTGAAAAGGTACAATCGGGAGAACAGTGTGTTGAGTGTCCAGCGTGCCAGGTCCTTGGAGGAGGCCGCTAAACTGAGGGAGCTGTATGGGATCGAATAGGATAAGGATGGTGGTTTTTATGGGGGGAGTCGCTTTGATGCTTTGCCTGTTCCGCACAGCTCCCGTTTATGCGCAGACCTGGAATGAATGGCTCAGGCAGAAAAAAACCCAGGAAAGGTACCTGCTGAAGCAGATTGCCTATCTCAGGCTCTATGCCGATCAGGCCTGGAAGGGATATCGACTGGTCGACGATGGGCTGGAGATGGTGCGGAAGTTGACCTCGGGGGAACATCAGCTACATGAGGTTTTTATTTCGGGCCTGTCAAAGGTCAGTCCGTTGGTCAGGGGGGATGCCCGTGTGGCGGAAATACTGCAGTACCAGTTGGTGATTTCTGCGGGGTTCAGGGAGGTGCTGAAAAGCGCTGCTACGATTGGAGGCGCTAATTTGGCCTATTATCGGCAGGTGCGGGAGGGACTATTGGCCGAATGCCATGCCGATCTGGAGGAACTGCTGGAGGTGGCGCTTTCCGGTAGCTTGGAAATGAATGATGCTGATCGCTTGGGGAGGCTGAAAAAGATCCATGGCGCGATGGCCGAAAAGGCCTCGTTTGCCCAATGGTTCTGCGCCGAGGTGGAGCTGTTGTCGCAGGGTGGCAAGAGCGCATTGTTGGACTTGGAGAATTTACGGAGGTGGTATGAAAAAGATGAATAGTATTGGTTTGAGGATTTTAGTGTTGGTTTTGGTTGGTATGACGGTGCTTTGTGGTTGGGGCAACGTGGCTGCCCAGTCCAGTGAGGCCAAGCAGCTGATGCTCAACGTGGAGAAGCTCTCGCAGCTGAAGAACATCCTTTCGGACATGAAAAAGGGCTATACGATCGTCTCGCAGGGCTATGGTCGGGTGAAGGACATTGCCGCTGGGAATTTTAGCCTGCATGAGGTGTTCTTGGATGGACTGCTGGTGGTCTCGCCAAAGGTGAGGAAGTACCACAGGGTGGCCGATATCATCTCGGCCCAACAGGCCATCGTGTCTGAATACAGGGCTGCTTCGAAGGCTTTTGGTTCGGTGGAGGTGTTCAATGCTGCTGAACTGGCGTATATGGGGCGGGTCTATGCGGGACTGCTGGAGGCTTCCCTGCAGCATTTGCAGGACTTGGCGCTGGTGGTCACTTCTTCGAAACTGCGGATGGACGATGGGGAAAGGCTTCGGGCGATCGATAGGATCTTTTTGGAGGTGTCGGACAGGCTGGAATTTCTTCGGGGGTTCAACAGGGATGCGGTGCTGCTGTTCAGGCTGAAGCAAAGGGAGCAGCGCGAGATCGTACAGCTGAGAAAGTATTACGACTACTAAATTTTGGGTTTATGGAAAATAAATATGGGGCAGGTGTGGTGACTGTGCTATTGGCGGTGCTGTTGCCCAATTTTTTGTTCGCACAGGGGATTTCAGGTTCGCTGCAGGGCATGCAGCCGGTATTGGACCGGGTCTATCGGGACATGGTGCCGCTGTGTGCCAAGCTGATCGATGTGGCCAGGGGGATTGCTGGCTTTGGGGCGCTGTGGTACATCGGTTCCAGGGTGTGGCGGCAGATCGCGGCGGCGGAGCCGATCGATTTCTATCCGCTGATGCGGCCATTTGCTTTGGGACTGGCGATCCTGCTGTTTCCGGGGGTGATGGCCGTGTTCAACGGGCTGCTGCAGCCGACAGTTTCGGCTACTGGGGCGATGGTGATGGATTCCAACAGGAGCATACAGGTCCTGCTGGCCCAAAAGGAGGCGGCTTTGAAACGGACCAAAAAATGGCAGATGTATGTGGGTACCGATGGGGCGGGCGACAGTGATGCCTGGTACAAGTACCGCCATCCCAAGGATCCCAATAGGGAGTATGAGGGGATGCTGGAGTATGTGTCCAACCAGATGTCTTTCTACATGGAAAAGCAGGGCTATGCCTTCCGAAATTCGGTGAAGCAGTGGATGGCCGAGGTGCTGGAGGTGCTGTATGCGGCGGCGGCCCTGTGCATCAATGTGGTCAGGACCTTTGTTTTGATCGTGCTGACGATACTGGGGCCCTTGGTGATGGGCTTTGCGGTCTTTGATGGATTCCAGCAGAGCCTGACGGTCTGGATCGCCCGTTATGTGAACATCTTTATGTGGCTGCCGATCGCCAATATCCTGGGGAGCATCCTGGGCAAGATACAGGAGAACATGCTGAAGCTGGATATCTCGCAGATCGGTGCCGAGGGGGAGACCTTCTTTTCCTCGAGCGATGTGGCCTATCTGATCTTTATGGTCATTGGGATCGTGGCCTATTTCTGCGTGCCGACGGTGGCCAATTATATCGTGCATGCCGGGGGCGGCAATACGATTTTGCAGAAGGTGAACATGATCGTGTCGAGCTCTTCGCAGATGGCCAGGACGGCGGCCACTGGTGGTGCGGGGATGGCGGCCGATGCCTTGGGCAATGGGGCTAGGGAAATGAGGCAGGGTTATGGTCCGGCGGCACAGGGAGATTATTTTCCGGATGGCGGGAATGCACATCAGCGGGACAAGCTTGCCGGAAAGTAGGCTTGGGCTGTGGTCTGGGAGGTGCGAGCAGGTCAGCTGATTTTTTAGCAATGCCTTCGGCAACGCTAAAAATAAAAGGAATGGATGGATGGGCGCTTTGCCTGTAGCGATGCTCCAGTCAAGCCCCAATAAAAGATTTGAGGTAAGTGGATTAAGATAACAGGGAGGAGAACAATGTTTAGTCAGTTTAGGAATATCGATACGGCCTTTGCGCACATCAAGCGGTTCAGTTTATTTTTGGTTGTAGGCTGTGTATTGCTGTCGGGATTTGCGGTATGGCAGGCCTTTAAGATGGTCAGAGAAGTTACGGGCAAGGTCTATATCTTGGCTGGTGGCAAGGCTTTGGAGGCTTTTTCGGCCGAGCGCAAGGATAATGTCGCCGTGGAGATCCGCGACCATGTGAAGATGTTCCATTATTATTTTTTTACGCTGGATCCCGATGAGAAGGTGATTGCCAGGAACATCGGTGCCGCTTTGAACCTGGCCGACGAATCGGCCAAAAAGAGCTATGACAACCTTCGGGAGCAGGGCTATTATACTAACCTGGTCTCGGCCAATATTTCTCAGGAGATCGTGGTGGATTCGGTGCAGGTGGACCTGGAGGTTTATCCGTTCCGCTTCAAATGCTTTGCCAGCCAGACGCTGGTCCGCTCGACTTCTACGGTCTGGCGGAAACTGGTGACCCAGGGCTTTTTGCGCAATGTGTCGCGTTCGGACAACAATCCGCATGGGTTTTTGATCCAGCG
>SEAD01000339.1 GCA_004173355.1 Chitinophagaceae bacterium
TTATAGATGACTGCAGGGCCGGAAAAGTGGATTTACACAAACAGACCATTACCGAATAACAATGGCTAGAAAGATATTATTAGAAAAAGCACACGTACCGGGTATCCGCACTTATGAAGTGTATCGCCGTGAAGGCGGATATGCATCTGTAGAGAAAGCGATTAAGACCATGACCCCGGACGAGATTGTGGAGGAGGTTAAGACTTCGGGCTTGCGCGGCCGTGGTGGTGCAGGTTTCCCTACGGGGATGAAATGGAGTTTTATCGATAAGAAATCGGGTAAGCCGAGGCACCTTGTTTGCAATGCAGACGAATCGGAGCCGGGTACATTTAAAGACCGTTACCTGATGGAGTTTCTTCCTCACCTGTTGATTGAGGGAATGATAACATCGAGCTTTGCGCTGGGATGTAATTTATCGTATATATACATCCGTGGAGAATACATGTGGGTGTACCGCATACTTGAAACAGCCATTAAAGAGGCCTATGCTGCTGGATGGCTGGGAAAAAATATATTGAATTCAGGCTACGACCTGGACCTCCATGTACATTGCGGTGCCGGAGCCTACATTTGCGGTGAAGAGACTGCATTAATTGAGTCACTGGAAGGTAAAAGGGGTAATCCTAGGATCAAGCCGCCATTCCCTGCTGTAAGTGGGTTGTGGGCTAACCCAACGGTTGTAAATAATGTAGAATCTATCGCGGCAGTGCCGTGGATCGTGAACAATACCGGTGCAGAATATGCTAAGATCGGCATAGGCCGTTCTACCGGAACAAAACTGATTTCTGCTTCAGGGCATATCAAAAACCCGGGAGTTTATGAAATTGACTTAGGTTTAAGTGTTGATGAATTCATGAATTCCGACGAGTACCTGGGCGGAATGATGGACGACAGGCCTTTAAAAGCGCTTGTTCCCGGAGGATCTTCAGTTCCTGTACTTCCTGCCAACCTGATCTATAAAACCGCTAATGGCGAAGACCGCCTTATGAGCTATGAATCGCTGAGTGATGGTGGCTTTGCTACCGGATCGATGCTGGGCTCTGGAGGGTTTATTGTTTATAATGACACCTCGTGTATGGTGCGCAACACCTGGAATTTTTCAAGATTCTACCATCACGAAAGCTGCGGACAGTGTTCGCCATGCCGCGAAGGTACAGGGTGGATGGAAAAAGTACTGCACAGGATTGAGAACGGCCATGGCCGCGAAGAAGATATAGAATTGCTTTGGGACATCCAGAGAAAAAT
>SEAD01000067.1 GCA_004173355.1 Chitinophagaceae bacterium
GGTCCAGCACCACGCCAAGATCCAGTTTGTAAACGAAGACCTCTATCTCTGGAACGAACGCAACGATATCTGGAACTCTGTTTATTCCAATAACCGGAACCTCCAGAATATTATTGCTTCTACCCAGGGTGATGAAACCAATCCATATTATGGGGTCGGACTGGTGATGAAGTCGTGGATGTTTTCCCTCGTGACGGATGCATACGGTGATGTACCCTATACGGAGGCCGGTAAGGCAAAAACCGATGGGATCTACCAGCCGGTGTACGACAAACAGGAAGATATTTATAATGGTATCCTGGCCGACCTTAAAAAAGCAAATGAAGTACTGGCAACGGTACCGTCGAATGCAAGTTTTGGTGGCGACCCGATCTACGGTGGCGGTTCATCCGCAATCGCGCAGTGGCGCAAGCTGGCCAACTCCCTGCGCGTTCGTTACCTCATGCGTTTATCCGGCAAACGCAGTGTGGCAACCGAACTCCAGGAAATCATTTCCAACCCCGCGGCAAACCCCGTCTTCGCCAGCAATGCTGATAATGCAGATATGGAATACTTTGAAGCCGCGCCAAACCAGTGGCCGCTCTATGGTAACCGTGTGGGTTCATTTGATGAATTCCGGGTAAGTAAAACACTGACTGACCGTCTGACAGCACTCAATGATACAAGGCTGAATATTTTTGGTCGCCCTACCCAGACCACCGCGAATACCGCAAACCCAAGGATCCTTGGTGTACCCAACGGTCTGAGTGATGTGGATGCACTGGCTTACAATGGCGGTGTACAGGGAGTGTCAAGGGTTGGTTACACATTCGCCTGCCTGGTATGTAACGACCAGAACCAGGCCCCGCCGGATCCGGCAGCGCCAAGGGCCCTGCTGATGACCTATGCTGAACTGCAGTTCCTCCTCGCTGAAGCGCGGGAGAAAGCCCTGATCAGTACCGGTACTGCAGAAGACTATTACCTGAATGGTATCAATGCCAACTTCGCCTTCTGGCAGGAAGTGGTACCCGCATCTTATGGCCTCAACACCGCAATGCCCGCCAATTATCTCACACAGGCGGCGGTTGCCTATACCGGTTCATCGGCTGAGCATCTGTCGAAAATTGCCCTCCAGAAATGGATCGCGCTTTATTTCAATGGCCTTGAAGCATGGTTCGACTGGCGTCGTACCGGTATGCCCGCAGTGGTGCCCGGTCCGGCAAACGTGAATGGCGGTAAAGTGCCGATCCGGTATATCTACCCGCGTTCGGGACAGTCGCTCAACACCGAAAACCTGGCGGCTGCGGTTCAGCGCCAGGGTGGTACCGATGACCTGAATACCAAAATGTGGTTACTGCAGTAATGGTAAAGAATCTGTTCCTCCTACCCGGTCTCTTCCTGGCCATCGTTGCCTGTTCGCAGGACGCGGTGCCAGGAAAAGCGCCGGGAAAATGGAAACCTGGTTATCTTGATATCCACCATATCAACACAGGTCGCGGCAACGCGGCCTTTTGTGTTTTCCCCGATGGTACCAGCATGCTGATCGATGCCGGGGAATTGTCGCCGCTTGATGCACGCACCTTCACCGCCCGTAATGCAGCAGCCCGGCCTGACACTTCGCGAAAGCCGTATGAATGGCTGGTGGCATATATCCGGCAGGTACAATCCAGGCCCGGCATCGATTATGCACTGATCACCCATTTCCACGATGACCATTTCGGCGCATGGTATCCTTCTGCACCTCGGTCCGCAGATGGTACTTTCCAGCTGACAGGCATAACGGGTGTGGGGGAACTGCTTCCTGTCCGGACATTGGTTGACCGTGCATTTCCCCAGTACGACTACCCGTATGATCTTGTAAGGGATGCTGCAAAAAACGGCCGTGGTGAAGTGGAGTTTGGCAGGACCATGGCGAATTATTTTGCGTTTGTAAAAAATAAAAAACCCGGGCAGGAAGCATTCCGCACCGGCAGCAACATGCAGTTCCGTTTACTGTACGATGCAGCCACGTATCCCGGCTTCAGTATCCGCAATATCAAGTCGGGCCCCTGGATCTGGACGGGAACGGATAGTTCCGTCGTCAGCCACTTCAAACCCATCACACCGGACCTCCGAACATGGCCGGATGAAAACAGCCTGAGCCTTGCCCTGACCATCAGTTATGGCGCATTCACCTATTACACGGGCGGTGATAACCCGGGGGAGCTGTTTGAAGGCGATGATCCGCTGCGGGATGTGGAAACTGCCATGGCGAAAGTGACAGGCGCGGTGGATGTGGCGGTAATGGACCATCATGGCAACCGCGATGCCATCAATGCCTTCCAGGTAAAGACCTTGCATCCGCAGGTCTGGATCGGACAGGCCTGGTCATCAGACCATCCCGGTCAGGAAGTATTGCGTCGCCTGCGCAACAGATCCATTTACCCTGTTCCCGGTGACCTGTTTGCCACCAATATGCTGGAAGCAAACAGGCTGGTAATCGGATCAATGATTGACGACTCCTACAAGAGCCAGCAGGGACATATCCTGCTTCGTGTAATGCCCGGTGGTGGCTCGTTCTACGTGATCGTGCTGGATGACACCCAGCCATTGTTAAAAGTAAAATCGGTAACCGGTCCCTATTCGTCGAAGAGCCGTTTAACCAACAAATAACACCATGACTAAAAAATTACTGACCGTATTGTCTGTTCTCCTTCTTTCTGCGCATCTACATGCACAACCCAAACTTTCGGAAAACATCGTGGTGATCACCATGGATGGTCTCCGCTGGCAGGAAGTGTTTGGAGGGGCCGACAGCCTCCTGTCCTTTGATACCGCCGCTGCATACAGTACCGGTTATATCGGGGAAAAATTCTGGGCACCGGGTGCAGATGCCCGCCGGGAAAAACTCATGCCCTTCTTCTGGTCTACACTCCGCAAACAGGGCGTATTGCTGGGCAACCGCAACTATGGCAACAATTTCAATAATGCCAATCCGTACTGGTTCAGTTATCCCGGTTACAATGAAATCTTTACCGGTTATCCGGATACCGCGGTGAACTCCAATGATAAAATACCCAACAAAAATGAAACGGTTTTTGAATTCCTGAACAAGTTGCCGGAGTACAAAGGGAAAACAGTGGTGTTCGGGTCATGGGATGTGTATGCCTCCATATTTAATGAGGGCAGGAGCGGGTTACTGGTGAATGATGGTTTCCGTGACCTCGGTGGGAAGCTGAATGAAAAACAGGTTTGGCTCAACAGGCTCCAGTATGAGATGCCGGCTATTTTCCATGGAGGTGAAAGGCTGGATGTAGCCACATTCCAGATCGGGTTTGAATACATGAAAGTGAATAAACCGAAACTGATCTATTTCGGTCTGGGTGACTGTGATGAGTTTGCCCATGCCGGTGTATATGATGCTTACCTCGATGCCGCACAGAATTTCGACGACTGGATCCGCCAGCTCTGGGAATATATCCAGTCCACCCCGGCATACCGGGACAAAACAACTATCCTGATTACAACTGACCATGGCCGTGGGCTTGCCGAAGGCGGCAACTGGAAACACCACGGACAGCGAATCCCCGAAGCCAGTGAAATGTGGATGGCAGCGATTGGTCCGTCGGTCAAACCCGTTGGTGAAGCAAAAACAAAACAGCAGGCCTACCAGGGACAGATAGCAGCCACTATTGCGGCCTTGCTGGGCAAACAGTTCACCCCCGCACATAAACCATTGCCGGTTCTTAAACTCGATTAAAAATAGTGTTATGAAAAAAGAAGCAGCAGGACTGGTAGCCCAGGAAATCTTTTCGCTGTACAAGATGTATGGGTCCGAAGACTATATCGGGGAACCCGTATCACAGGTGGAACACATGGCGCAGGCCGCTGAACTCGCGGAAGCCGAAGGGGCGGAGCGCGCGGTGGTGCTCGCCGCCTTCTTCCATGATATCGGACATCTCTGCGAACATATCATGGACACCAAACAGATGGATGGTTTCGGGGTAGTGGATCATGAGGTGCTTGCCGGCATTTACCTCCGGCAAAAAGGGTTTTCGGAACGTATTGCAAAAATGGTGGAAAGCCATGTGGAAGCGAAGCGATACCTCACCAGGCGTGTGCCATCCTATTTCGATAAACTATCAGAAGCCAGTCGCCATACCCTCAAACTCCAGGGAGGGGTGATGACCGAGGAGGAAGCACTGGAGTTTGAACAGGATCCCGATCACCAGCTGTTTGTCAGGTTGCGGATCTGGGATGATGAAGCGAAAATGATCAACAAACCCCTGCCTGACCTGGACCGTTACAAGGAACTGGCAATCCGGGAACTTATAGAAACAAACTAACGACTATGCCAGCACAGATTGAACTCGTTGTATTTGATATGGCCGGTACCACCGTCTCGGATAACCAGGACGTAGCGCGGGCTTTCCAGCAAGCGTTTTTGCTCAACGGTATCACAACGGAAATTGAAATGATCCAGCCATTAATGGGTTATCATAAACCGGTGGCCATCCGGAAACTCATGGACATCCTCAACCGGCCGACCGATGAGCCGGAAGTGGAACGGATCCACCAGGATTTCAAAAAGGGTATGTTGTCATTCTATGAAAATGATCCGGCTGTGAAACCAATGCCCGGCGCTGAAGACCTCTTCAGCTGGCTGCAGGAGCAGGATATCCGGGTGGCATTGAATACCGGCTTTTCACGGGATATCGCATCCGTGATCATCGATCGCTTTGGGTGGATGGAAAAAGGGCTGGTGGATTTTTTTATCGGAAGTGATGAAGTGGAACTGGGTCGCCCGCATGTGTTCATGATCGAGCGACTGATGTCTGCCGCCAATGTGACCGACCCGCTGGCAGTGGCAAAAGTGGGGGATACTGCCGTGGATATGGAGGAAGGCCGCAATGTGGGCTGCCGCTACCGGATCGGTATTACGACCGGTGCGTACACCGAAGAAGAGCTGGAGAAATCCAACCCGACACATATTGTGGATCACCTGCAGGAAATCCCCCGCATAATCACAAGGAATGGAGAGTAACAAGCCCGCAAAACGCGAATGGGTAGTGGTACTGCTGGCCGCAATCGCCGCCTTCTGCGTGTATACCTGTATGTATGCGTTCCGCAAACCTTTTACCAGTGCTACTTTTGACGGCCTCGTTTATTTCGAGATCAGTTATAAGTCCTGGCTGGTTATTGCACAGACCATCGGGTATACCGTCAGCAAATTTTACGGGATCAGTTTTATCGGTGGGCTAAAGGACCAGCGAAATGCAGTAGTCATCGTGAAATTCATCGGGATCGCATGGATCGCACTGCTGCTGTTTGCCCTGGTGCCTGCACCCTACAATATTGTGTTCCTGCTGATCAATGGTTTCCCGCTGGGGGTGATTTACGGACTGGTGTTCCGGTATCTCGAAGGGCGCAAGTCAACCGAGTTCCTCGGTGCCGTACTCGCGAGCAGTTTTATTTTTGCATCGGGATTTACCCAGAGTGCCGGCCGGATGGTCATGGTGGAATGGGGATTCAGTCAGTGGTGGATGCCATTCATCACCGGGCTTTTATTTATGGCGCCGTTGCTCATCTGTACCTGGCTGCTTGGAAAAACACCGGTGCCGGATAAACGGGATATGGAGTTGCGTACGGAACGTAAGTCCATGAACGCCTCCGAGCGGAAAGAGTTTATCCGGCAGTTTATCCCGGGTCTTACGGTACTCATCCTCGCGTACATGATGCTGACGATCCTCCGTGATTACCGCAGCAATTTTGCCTCGGATATGTGGAAAGAACTGGGTTATGGTGCCGATGCATCGGTATTTACAAAGAGCGAGATACCCGCGTCGCTGGTGGTGCTGGTGCTGATGAGCCTGCTGGTGCTGGTGAAGTCGAATATCCGTGCGCTCATGATCAACCACCTGCTGATTTTCGGGGGAATGTGTGTGGTCATACTCACCACTTTCCTTTACAGTATCGCTGCGATTGATGCGTTCTGGTGGATCACCCTGTCGGGTATCGGATTGTATATGGCCTATGTGCCGTTCAATTGTATGTTGTTTGAGCGGCTGATCTCCAGTTTCCGTTATGCCGGGAACGCCGGGTTTATCATCTACGTAGCCGATTCATTCGGTTATCTCGGTAGTGATGTGATTATCGTTGTCAAAAACCTGATGTCCGTCAAGCTCTCCTGGACCGACTTCTTTATAAAAATGCTTTACTTCTTTTCCACCGCCGGGCTGGTGCTGGTCACTATTTCGGCAGTGTATTTCCGTAAGAAATTTTACACCCGTGACCTGCCGAAGAGGCGCAAACGAACATTATGGCCAGGAATGCAATAGTAGTGGGGGCGGGGATCGCCGGATTGGCAACAGCACGCGCTCTTGCGGTGCAGGGATACAAAGTGACCGTGTTTGAGCGGAACGGTGTTGCCAGTGGGGCATCCATCCGAAATTTCGGGATGGTATGGCCCGTTGGTCAGCCAGACGGGACGCGTTACGAAACCGCAATGCGGAGTCGTTCCATCTGGGAACAACTCTGCCGCGAAGCCGGGATCTGGTTTGAAGCGGCCGGTTCACTTCACCTCGCGTACCGGCAGGATGAATGGCAGGTATTACAGGAGCTAAAGGATGTGTACAATAAGCGGCCCCTCCGGTTGCTGTCGGCGGCGGAGGTTAAAAAAATTTCTGCCAACGCGGTACCGGATGGACTGCTTGGCGGGTTGTACAGTGATACCGAAATGATCGTCGACCCGCGTGATGCAATTGCAAAAATCCCGGTTTACCTGAATGGTAAATATGGCGTGGAGTTCCGGTGGAATGAACCTGTTAAGGAGATCAGTTTGCCAAAGGTGTCGACGGTAAATGCGGTGTATGACGCGGACGAGGTCTTTGTGTGCAGTGGGGTGGATTTTGAAACGCTTTACCCGCAATTGTACCAGGCCGCGCCATTGACGCGATGCAAGCTACAGATGATGCGGCTTTCGGGTCAGGACTACCGGATGGGTCCTGCTCTCTGCGGCGGGTTGTCCCTTGGGCATTATACCAGTTTTGAAGCAGCACCTTCGCTTGCCGTGCTTAAACAACGGTTTGATGCGGAGTTCCCGGAGTATAAAAAATACGGGATCCATGTCATGGTCTCGCAAAATGAAGCCGGTGAGTTCACCATCGGTGATTCACATGAGTATGGCGCCAATCCCGATCCTTTTGATAAGGCCATTATCAATAAATTAATCCTGGAATATCTTGGCAGCTTTGCCGGATTCCGCAACGGTTCGGTCATTGAAACCTGGAATGGGGTGTATCCCAGACTGACCAATGGCGAGCCATGGTTACTCCTGCGTCCTGCACCGGGAGTGACGATCATCAATGGTTTTGGTGGTGCGGGCATGACGCTGGCATTTGGCATGACCGACAGGCTGATCGATTAAAGTTCGTGTTTCCCGGATCTAATTGCTGCCGGGAGACTGGTTTCGTCCCCTGAAAAAGCCCTTTCATCCCGTATGGGCGGGTTCGTCCTGCGAAACAGCCTGTTCGTGCAACTGATTTTCCTTCCGGCCTGTGCCGGGCTAGGTTTGTGGAAAATCAGCAAGAAATGAAAAAGACAACCATAACCAGCCTGTTTTCCCTTATACTGCTTAGTTCGGTCAGCGCAAACGCCCAGCAACCGGTCGACAGCCTTCCTGTAAAAAAAGATTCGGTGATTGCTATGCAGGGCGTTACTGTGCAGTCCAATCCGCCTTTTATCAAACAATCTGCAGGCAAACTGGAAATCAATGTGGCGGCCAGTCCGGTGGCTGCCGGTGGCAATGCCTATGATGTGCTGCTTCGTACACCGGGGATGACCGAGCAACAGGACGTCTTCCAGTTTCGCGGTAAATCAATCAATGTGCTCGTGAATGGGCGTCCGTCCAACCTGACCGGTGAAGAACTCAAAGCAATGCTGCAGAATACGCAGGCATCCGGGATCGACAAGATCGAAATCCTGACCAACCCGTCCTCTGCTTATGATGCAACGGGCGGGGTGGTTGTGAATATCCGTCTTGCTAAAAATAAAAACTTCGGTACGAACGGGGTGCTGACGGGTAGTGCTGGTGCAGGCAGGTATGGCCGGTATGCAGGCGGGCTGTCGCTCAACCATCGGGCAAAGAACCTGAATATTTATGGCGGGTACGACTGGGCAGGCAATGACCAGTTCAACCGGAATATATCCGACCGGGACCTGGCACCAGGTATCCAATTGTCAGAAAATGAATATGCCAAACTGGGCCGCAATACCCATTCGTACAAAGCGGGGCTGGACTACGACCTCGATAAAAACAACAGCTTCGGATTCCTGTTCCGCGGTTCCAATGCAGCCCGTGACAAACAGGCCGACAACTATTCCATCCCCTCGAAATCCGGATTGGTGGATTCTTTTTCACAGGTCAATACAAATTCATCCATCGCAATCAGCAACCCTGCACTGAACATTTATTACCGTTCATTATTTGACGGCAAGGGTCGCGAGCTGGTAGTCAATGCTGATTACTTCTCCTATGGCAAAGATTGGAATGACCGGTTTACCACCCGGTTCAGGAATGGATCAGGGAACGCTTATCAATCCGATTACCTGCTGCGTAACAATTCAGTGGCGGATATTACGGTCAGGGCAGCGTCGGTGGATTACACCCACCCGCTGAAGACCGGTACTGTCAGGGCCGGGTTGAAAACCACCTTTACCAGCTCGGACAACAATGCCATCTGGAGCTATTCAGACGAAGGCAACTGGGTAACTGATGGCGGTAAAACCAACCATTTTATTTACCGCGAAAATATTAATGCCGCTTATGTAAACTATGCTGCCCAGATGAAGAAACTCGGGATCGAAGCAGGGCTTCGTGCCGAACAGACCAATACCCGCGGGATCTCCAAAACCATGGGGCAGGATAACAAAAACGATTACCTGAACCTGTTTCCGTTTGTTGCGCTCAATTACAATGCTTCAGCCAGCAACCAGTTTGGTCTTTCCTATCGCCGCAGTATCACCCGGTTTGGCTTTGAGATCGTGAATCCCTTTGTAAGTTATATCAGCCAGTACCGGTTTGCCCAGGGCAATCCTTCCCTGAAGCCAACCTTCAACAACAGTTTTGAACTCAGCCACACTTATAAGGGCAAACTGATGTCCAGCCTGAACTACAGCTATTTCACCGATATCATCACGGCGGTGTTTAAACAGGATCCTGCTTCGGATGCGGTGATCAGTACGCAGGAAAACCTCAACAGCGCCAGCCAGCTTTCACTGAGCGTGACCTACACGGAGATGATGTGGAAGAATAAATGGACGATGAATAACACAGTAGGGGGACTGTATGCGGAAATGAATGATGCATCGGGCGCGGGTGCCGGGAGTAAAACATTCGGTGGCTACCTGTCAAATATGAACATGTTCAACTTTGGCAAGGGTTGGTCCGGTGAATTGTCAGCGATGTATATGTCGCCCGTTACGATTGGCGTGTTGCATGTAAAAAGCCAGGGTAGTGTAAATCTTGGAGTATCCAGGAGCATCCTCGCAAAAACAGGCAAGCTTACCCTTGGTGTGACCGATATATTCAATACCCAGCAGACGCGTTATGATGTGAGTTCGTTCGGTGTGGCCAGCAGTAACCTGGCGAAAGCGGAAACCCGTGCGGTGCGTTTATCGTTCAGCTGGAAGTTCGGCAATAAAAATGTGAAAGCCGGCAAGGTACGCCAGAGTGCGATTGACGAAGTAAAAAGAAGGACTGAACAATAAGAACGATCCCTTTATTTTTGTAACAAACCATCCGGTGTTTAGCACCGGATGGTTTTATAAATGGCCGGATTACCGGAACGACATGAAGAAACGAAGAATAAGTTATCACATCATTGGCTGGCTGATCATCGGGCTGACCGAGTATACTGTTTATCCCAACAAAGACGGGGTTTATAGTACAGTATTTTTCGCCACACGGATGCTGCTGTTTATCGGGCTCTTCTATTATAATTCCGAACTGGTTTTCCCGATGTATGCCGGTAAGAGGCGTGTGAAAGCCGTGCTGGTGGCCATTGGCGGTGCTGCGGTTTACGCAGCCGTTTTCTACCTGCTGTTCAAACACCTGTATTACCTTGATTTCGAAGCAGCCCTGAGCAAGGCCAATAAGCAGATGGGAAATAAGGACAACTCCGCTGCACTCGCTATGCGCGGGATGTTGGGGGTGATCGTGATCTATTATTTCGTGTTGCTCTTCGGCGCGATGTTTTACTGGTTGCAGCGATCGGTCAGGATTGCGAAAGGGGAAGCGGCGCGGCTGGAAAATGAAAAACTCCAGGATGAATTCGAAAAGATCCGCCTGCAGAACCTGTTTCTCCGGTCGCAGATCAACCCGCATTTCCTGCATAATACCCTGAACTTTTTTTATGCGAAACTGCTGCCCGTATCTCCGGAGTTGTCGGATGGCATACTCACCCTTTCCAATGTGATGCGTTATTCGCTGCAGCAGGAGGAAGATGAACGGGGCATGGTGTATCTCGACAAGGAGATCGAACACCTGCAGAATGTAATCGCCATCCACCAGATGCGTTTCAGTAACAACCTGAATATCGACTTTACGGTGGAAGGCGATACGGACGGTGTCAAGCTGATCCCGCTGGTGTTTATCACGCTGGTGGAAAATGGCTTCAAGCATGGTCACCTCACGGATGGCCAGGCGCCGCTGACCATCCGGCTGGAAGTAGGGGATGAGATCCTGTTCCGCATTTCCAACAGGAAAAAAACCGGGCCCCGCGAGATCTCGCACGGCATCGGGATTGATAATATCCGTAAGCGGCTTGAATACGTATACAAAACGGATTACAGTTTTGAAATCAATGATGGTGGTGGGTTTTACCAGGCGGAGTTACACCTGCCCCTTATAAAAAAGTAGTTATGATCAGTTGTATAGTAGTGGATGACGAGCAGCACGCAATTGATGTGCTGGTGCATTTTATAAAGCAGGTGCCGTTCCTTGAACTCAGGGGAACCAGTACCAGTCCGCTCCAGGCACTGCAGATGGTGAATGCCGAAAAAGTGGACCTGGTGTTCCTCGACGTGCAGATGCCCGATATCAGCGGCATTGATTTCATCAAAGCCATTAACGGGAAGTGTAAGGTTATCCTGACCACCGCCTATAGTGAATTTGCCGCGGAGGGGTTTGAACTGGAAGTGGTGGATTACCTGCTCAAGCCTGTGCCCTTTCCGCGTTTCCTGAAAGCCGTGCAGCGTGTAGCCGACAGTATTGAAAGCCGTGCGGAATCCAGCCAGGTGGATATGCTGGAGGATGATTACCTGTTTGTCAAAACCGAAGCCAAGGGAAAGATGTTACGTATCAACCTGCAGGATATTGACTATATCGAAAGCCTGAAAAACTATGTGGCCTTCCATTATAACGGTACCCGCACGCTGGCTTTGCTGAGTATGAAGGAGCTGGACGACCGGCTGCCGGTCAGGCATTTCATGCGGGTGAACCGCTCCTTTATCATTGCGCTGCGCCGGATTACCGGGGTGGAAGGCAATATGATACGCCTTCGAAATATTGACACCCCAATCGTGCTGGGTGACACCTACCGCGCCGCATTTATGGAAAAAATGAAAGGAAAACTGATGGGCTAGACCCTCGGACCAAGCAATTTTTTTCCTGATTTTTTTAACAGATTGATGGCTAAAACGTTTTTTCCCATAACTTGCTGACCGGAACTGATGCCGCAAACACCACCTGAGATTCAGTTTCAAGCCAAACCTCCCGAAACATCTGGATCCCAACCAGCTCAAAAAGCACCTTCATTGATTATGGCGAAACCCGCCACAGGCCTGCTTTTGCCGTTTCGTAAGCACATATGCACCTCTTATTCACATCGCGAAAGATTTCGTTAAAAATGTTAAAATTTAATTTGGCTCTCAATTCATTCTTATATATTTTTAACACCTAAGGCCCGAAGTAGCATCATAATCACCTCCACGTACCACACCACCGTCAGGCGGATGTTGATGTAAGATCGGTCCCGCTCATCAGAGCAACCAAAACCAAAAAAGTTCCCTTGCATCCTGGAGGGGACATCCAGACCAGACTAAATCCATCCCTGAAGAACCGACGATCTAGTTTCCCTGTTTTTTTAATTACACACACTAAACTACCTACACATGAGAAAATTGACCAGCCTTGTGCTGCTGCTGTTATGCTATGCAGTAGTGTTTGCACAGGGCAGAACCGTCACAGGTACGGTGACGGATGCCAAGGGAAACCCTGTCCCTTTCGCCTCAGTTAAATTCAAGAACTCTTCCAAAGGTGCATCAGCCGATGCCAAAGGAAACTTCTCCCTCCAGGTTGACAAAGAATCAGCAATCGTTGTTTCATCACTGGGCTTCAGCACAGTGGAAGTGCCGCTCGCAGGAGTGGGCAATGCCGTTTCAGTTACCCTGACCGAAACAACCGGCACCATGGACGAGGTTATCGTAACCGCGGGTGGTGTTAAGGCCAAACGCAAAGAGCTGGGAACAGCCACTACGGTTGTGCGCGGTGAATCTATCACGGCCGGTAAGACGCAGAACATCGCAAACGGCCTCCAGGGCAAGGTTGCAGGTCTGCAGATCAGCGGTACCGGTGGTGGTGTTAACCCGAGCTATCGTATCGTATTACGCGGACAACGTTCACTGACTGGTAACAACCAGGCGCTGATCGTACTGGATAACGTGGTGGTGCCGAGCACAGTGCTTGGTAACCTCAACCCGGAAGACGTACAGGATGTGGTGGTCCTGAACGGCGGTGGTGCGGCAGCACTTTATGGATCACAGGCCTCTAACGGTGCTATCATTATTACTACGAAGAAAGGAAAGGTGGGAGTGAACTCAGTAGTTGTGTCGAACACAACCACTATCGAGCAGGTAGCTTTCTATCCTAAAATACAGAAACGCTTTGGTGCCGGTGGTACCGCGTATGGCCTGGATGCAAACGGCCGTCCTTTCTATAATTACATCGAGAACCAGTCTTATGGTGCTCCATTCGATGGTGTTGTACGCGAACTCGGACCTCCCCTTGAGGATGGTCGCCAGGATTCTGCGGTTTATGCCTACAACGATGGTCACTTCAAATTCTGGGAAAAAGGTATAACCAACCAGTCAGACTTCTCCCTGTCAAGCGGAGATGCAAACTCTACCTTCTACCTCTCCGGCCAGTACGCAACTGTTGATGGTACTACTCCCGGTGACAGTTACAATCGTGCTACATTACGTGTAAACGGTTCACGCAAAATCGGTAACCGCATCAACGTAACATACAGCACTGCTTACACACAGAACCGTTATGATATCACCAGCCAGACCGGCTCGATGTATGGCAACATGCTGAACATGCCGTCTAACGTGGATATCACAAAGTATAAGAACTGGCGTACCGATCCATTCGCAAGCCCGAACGGATATTACAACCCATGGTACCAGAATCCTTATTTCACTGCAGACAACTATCGCCAGGACAGCCGCAACGATTATTTGACTGCAAACGTTCAGGTATTGTTTACCCCGGTTACAGGTCTTGACCTGATCCTCCGCCAGGGTCTCTCTACCCGTAACGGTTCCAACAAGAACACAACGGGTGCTTATAACTACTCATTCTACGCTGAACATACCGAAGCGAGTGGTAAATCGGATATCCCTGCAGCAGTTTCTGATGGTGCATTCTACCAGACAAACCTCCTGACAGATGCGATCGCACAATACCAGCGCAAGATCAGTGTATTCAGCCTGAATGCACTCGCCGGCGCACAGTGGATCCAGGACCAGTCCAAGTACGTAAACGTATCTGCGAACGGTCTCGTGGTGCCGGACCTGTTTAACGTAAATAATGGAGTTGGTACTCCCGTTGCTCAAGAGTCTAACTACAAAGCCCGTACAATCGGTCTTTACAGCCAGGTTCAACTGGGTTACAAGGATATCCTTTTCGTAAAAGGAACTGCACGTAACGACTGGGTCAGTACGCTGAGCCCTGAAAACCGCTCATTCTTCTACCCGGGTGTGGATGTATCATTCATCGCAAGCGATGCATTTGATTTCATCAAGGACAGCCGTACGATCAGCTACCTGAAACTTCGTGGCGGATGGTCTAAAGTGGGTAACGTAAACCTTGGTGGTAACTATGGTGCTTATGCCCTGCAGTCCACTTTCGGAGCAGCAAACGGTTTCCCTTTCAATAGCCTTGCAGGTTATACGCTCGGAAATGGTCTTGTTGCAGCTGACCTGCGTCCCGAAATCACTAAAGGATATGAAGTTGGTTTTGACCTGAACGCGTTGAAAGACCGTTTCACTTCAACCTTTACCTGGTTTGATACAAAAACCGACGACCAGACCGTAGTTACAGGTATCTCCGGAACAACCGGTTATACATCCTTGCTGACAAACACCGGACAGACACAAAGCCGTGGTGTGGAATTGACTGCGCACTACAATGTGGTTCGCTCCAAAGACTGGAACGTAACAGTTGGTGGTAACTGGTCATGGCTCGACAACACCGTAAACTTCCTGAAAGCCGATCTTCCAAGGTTACAGCTGGGTGGTGAGTCTTACGCTGTTCCCGGCCAGATCTTCCCGGTTATCATGGGCTTCGATTACGAGCGTGATGGACAGGGACGTGTGATCGTTAACGGATCAACCGGTCTTCCTACCAAAACAGCCGCTATCACCAAACTGGGTAATGCCGCTGCGAAAAACAAAGGTGGTTTCGATGCGCAGATCAGCTACAAAGGCCTGACCCTTTCTGCCCTTGTTGAATATCGCCTGGGTTACCAGATCTACAATTCAATGGGTGGTGAAATGGACTGGTCAGGTACCGGATACCGCACTGCAGTATACAACCGCGAAAGCTTTATCTATCCTAACTCAGTTATCGAAGACCCTACAAGGCCTGGTACCTATATCGAGAACACCTCAGTTGCTATCGCCAACGGTAATGGTAACAACGGTTTCTGGACGGATGGTATCAACCGCGATGTGACTTCAAACTATGTTACTTCAGGTAATTTCTGGAAACTTCGTGAACTCGCGCTTTCTTACAACCTGCCAACTTCAATTATCTCCAAATCCAGGTTCCTGAAAAGTGCAACTGTAAGCGTACAGGGCCGTAACCTGTTCCTCTGGATGGCAAAAGATAACCTGTACACAGATCCTGAGTACAGTAATGCAGGTGCAGACAGCAATGCTATCGGTGTAACCAGCCTTAACTCAGCTCCTCCATCACGTTTCTACGGAGGTACACTGACCCTGAGGTTCTGATCCTGAAAATTGAGAATGAGGTAAACCCCGCAAATGGTTTACCAAGACTAAAACAAAAGAAATGAAAAAATTACTCTTCATATTTGTTGCAGGTATTGCGGTATCAGCTACCTCCTGCAAGAAGTTTCTTGATATCAATGAGAACCCGAACCTCGCCGTTGAGGTTACACCTGAGCTGGTTATGCCACAGGCCATTGTTTACACAGCCAATACGCTGAACGGGTTCAATAACTATGGTTCACAGACCGGACTGTACCAGGCGAATGCCGGTGGTTACGGCGGTTTTGGTGAGTTCATCACTTATAACTACACCACTGCCAATACCGGTATCTGGGGTAGCTCTTACGACAACCTGAAAGATTATCAGTACGTACTTACCAGCACCGAGGGCTTGGAAGCTTCCAGTAATTTCAACGCGGTGGCAAGGATCATGAAAGCCTTCCACTTCCAGTTACTTGTAGATGCTTTTAACTCTATACCTTACACAACTGCGCTGAACGGTGTTGAAGACCTGACTCCCCAGTATGATGATCCAAAGGTGATCTACAAAGATCTCGCGGACGAACTGGATAAGGCAATTGCCACCATCAATGCGGCAACCGGTGTTCCGGGTGTGGCTGAAATGGGTGCTTCTGATCCGATTTTCAAGGGAAATATGACCCTTTGGAAAAAATTTGCCACAACCCTGAAACTGCGGATTATCCTGCGTGCAGGCAGCCAGGTCACTTTCACTAACACTACCTTTCCGGAAGGTTTCCTGACAACGGATGTACTGATTAACCCTGGTCCGGATTTGTCTACCACCCCGGGATATACGAGGGACAATGGTCGCCAGAACCCGCAGTGGAACCAATGGGCGTTCAGTTACACCGGTGCAACCGGGAACCGTGCATGGATGCCATCTACATTCATATTTGGTTTCTACGATGGTCACAAACTGCTCGACGAAGTTCGCGGTGAGGCTACCTATTATCAATTCCCCAATACTGGTACCAACCGCCTGGGTTATGAAGACAATGATGTTGAATCAAGCCCAGCGGGCAGTTTCTGGTACGTCAGCGATGCACGCGACGGGCTTTCAGCAGGTAACGCTCCCGGTGTCCTGAAAGGACCAAACGCTGGATATCCAGTAATGCTTGCAGCGGAAAGTTATTTTCTCCAGGCAGAAGCTCAGCTGAAAGGCCTTGTTGCCGGTGATGCGGAGACAAGCTTTAACGCAGGCATGCTCGCGTCTTTCAACTACATCCTGCGTGTAGGAGCTTCAGTTGCTGACGTTCCCGCAGCTGCTGCAGGTGTGGCGCAATACAAAGAGGACAATGACGCAAGCTACCTGGTTAACTATGAAATGGCAACCACTGATGCCCAGCGTCTGGAAGCAATCATTACACAGAAGTTCATCGCCAACAACTTCATCCGTGGCGAAGAAGGTTACAACGAATACCGCCGGACCAAATACCCGGTCGTAAATCCGGGTGGTGATGGTAACGAGACTTTCGCATCACTGGTGTCTGAAAGCCCACGTGCTGACAAGTTGCCAACGCGTATCCTCTATCCGATTTCGGAAGGGACTACCAACGGCGAAAACGTTCCAACCGGAATTTCACCGTTCACTTCTTTAATCTTCTGGGCTCAGTAATTCACGACCAAAACTTTTTAAAATGAAACTTAACAAGATCGTATACCTGGCAGCTTTCGGAGCGACAGTAGTATTGAGTTCCTGCCTTAAGGAACACGATACCAACATCAGCACTGAAGACTTTTCGCCAACCTTCCTCAGCCTGATTTTCCCGACGGGTAACTCTACGGTAAACTCCGGACAGCAGTACTTCAGCAATGCAGGCCTGCAATATTCTGCCGATGCAACATCAGCTACCGAAACTTTTGTTATTAAAGTAGGCGGTGCCGGTACTTTCGGTTCAGATGTTACTGCAAACATCGGTGTGGACGCGACAAAAATCGCTGATGGTTCTGACGGTGTTACTTATGAACTCCTGCCTGATTCAACGTTCAAGCTTGAAACACCTTCGGTAGTTATACCTGCGGGTGCACGTGAAGCCAATGGCGGGATTACCTTTTATCCAAACAAGATCGATCCTACACGCGCGTACGTATTACCGGTGGTGATCAAGGATGCACAGGGACAAACCATTTCCAGCAACATCAATGCGATCTATTTCCGCGTGGCGCTTAAAAACCGCTACGATGCGATCTACACGCTGAGGATGCGTCTGGAAGGATGGGCTGACTACGGAATCAGTACCGGTATTTCCGGTCCTTATCCGAAAGAGATCCGCCTGACTACCAACACAGCAAGCTCTGTTACCCATTTCACTACCCAGAATAACACCGACCTCCAGCCTGGTTTCACCGGCGGACCTGGTGTGATTTCGGGAAATACACAGTTTGGCGCTGCTTCCCCTGAATACTTCTTCGACAACGCAACCAATGCGCTGGTCAATGTGAAGAACACTATCGCAGATGACGGTCGCGGCCGTACGTTCAAACTGAACCCGGCAGTGATGGACAGTCGCTTTGACCCGGATACGAAGACAATCTATGCAGCGTACATGATGACCCAGACCGGTCGTCCTGACCTGCTGATCTTCGATACCCTGTCCTATAAAGGACCACGCTAGAACGGCAACAGTTTTCTCAATGTAGGGCTGCCTGTAAAAGGGCGGCCCTTATATGTTAAAAGGAATAACCAACCATTAAACCCAGGAAATGAAAAAAACTACCCTTACCATCCTCAGCCTGTTCATCGCCCTGTTCGCCCTGCAGGCACAGGTTACCGGCGGTGATACCACGCATCATTCCACTTACCTCTTCGCTACATTCAAGCCCGGATTTGTAAAAATGAAGTCAGGCGCCGTGGAAAAAGCCGACCTGAATTACGATGGCTATAGCCAGCAGGTTGCCTTCATGAAAGGCACCGAAGTCATGCAGCTTACCGGTCTGGAAGAAGTGGATACCATCTATTTCAGTGGCCGGAAATTCATCCCGATCAAAAAAAATGTATACGAGATCATCGAAACAGGTGACCCTGTAACGCTGCTCGTTATTTACGATGCAAAGATCAAACCCCTTACCAGTACGGTAGGTCACGACGGCTACTCCAAAAAGTCCGCCAACGAAGTGACCAATACCATCACCAGCGGGAACCTCAACCGCTCACGTTACCAGAGTGACTACAACATCGAATTGCACCGTACTTACTTCTTCCTGCGTTACAGTGATATCTACAAGTCCAACACCGAAAAGCAGGTGGTGAAAGCATTCCCTGAAAACGTGTCGGAGAAAATCCGCACCTATTTTGATACCAACAAGGTTGACCTGAAGGATGCCGACCAGCTCCTCGCACTGATGCGCCATGCCAACGAAAAGAAGGTAAAAGAGCGGAAAAAATAATTTTCCGGATCACCGGATCCTGCTGACAAACTGTTGTCACTGGCCTGTACGAGCTTTGGGTAACAAAACAATCAATAACCCAAAATCAATCAGTTATGGCAAGTACAGCAACAGCCCCAAAGACAACACCCGTTTTCAGCCCCGACCAGCTCCTGGCCAACTGGACCGGCAACCGCGCGCTGACCCGCAGGGTCTTTGATGCATTCCCGGAAAAGGAACTGTTTAGTTTCTCCGTAAGCGGTATGCGGACCGCAGCCGTGCTCGGACAGGAACTGCTGGCAATCGGTGCACCCGGTATGCGGCAGATCATATTCGGCGAACAGGAACAGCTGAACGAGGGCATTGACCTCAAAAACAGCAAGGCCGAACTGCTCCGTCTCTGGGATGAAGCCACCGAAGAGATAATCAACCTGTGGGCACAACTTCCGGAAGATTCATTTTCAAAAGAAGTACTTGCATTCGGGATGTATCCCGGTACCGGCTGGTCACAGATCGCCTACTATATCGATAATGAGATCCATCACCGTGGCCAGATGTATGTATACCTCCGTGCACTCGGCATCGAGCCCCCGTTTTTCTGGGAAAAATAACCATGTGCAACGGAATGACTAATTTTCATGGCCATGGGTGATGAAGTAAAAAACAGGTTCGACCGTATCGTTGCAATCCTTACGCAACTGCAGACAAGCCGTGTCGTCAGGGCACAGGAACTTGCTGACCGTTTCCAGGTCAGCCTCCGCACCATATACAGGGATATCCGGTCTCTCGAAGAGGCCGGTGTTCCTGTGTCCGGTGAGGCCGGAGTCGGTTACTCGCTCATGGATGGTTACCGCCTGCCACCGGTGATGTTTACCCAGGAAGAAGCTTCCAGTTTTGTAGCGGCGGAAAAACTGATGCAGAAGTTCACGGATAAAAAAGTGGCGGCAGATTACGGCGCGGCCATGTCGAAAATCCGTTCCGTACTTCGTGGCAACCTGAAAGACCATGTGGACGCACTCGACACCCAGATCTGGATGAACCCTGCTGATGAAAACGGCACCGAACCGATTCCGGGATCCCTTGGCATACTGCTGGAAAGTATAGCACAGAAAAAACAGGTACGGATTGAATACCGCGCATTTGAAAGTGAACATGCGTCGATGCGGGATATTGAACCGGTCGGATTATTCCATGCGGAAAACAACTGGAACATGATGGCGTATTGCCACCTTCGCAACGACTATCGCCAGTTCAGGGCCGACCGGATCCTGAAAATCGCAAGGCTGGATATGCCATTCACACGTGAACACCCTTCCATTGATGTGTTCCGCAAAACAGAATGGCCGGGCACAAATTACCGCGTGGTCATCCGCGTGGCAAAAGACGTGTGCAAATACCTGCGGGCCGGTAAAAAATACTACGGCATCGTGGATGAGAAAATAATCGGCGACCAGATCGAGATGACCTTCATGACACACGAAGATGGTGAGGGTCTTGCGCGCTGGTTCATGATGTTCGGGGACAATGGTGAGGTAGTGGAGCCCCAGGATTTCCGGGATAAAATCACTGCCTTTGCCCGCGAAATTATTTCCCGCAATACCTAGTCTGTCCCGATCCCCGGGATTTCTATTTCATTCAGGTCACAAAAATCTTTCAATGTGAGGAATGCTCCCTGTGCTACCAGGTTGAGGCGGTAGAGGTCATGATCACGACAGGGTACAACCTGGATCAGTACGAGGATATGTTTTTCGGGACTTCCGGATGTAAAACGGAAGGGGAGGCCTACAAAATCTGATAGCTCTTCCTTGATCCTGATCGCTTCATCGTAGGGGTAAAAATCGGAGGTGGCTGGGGTGGTTCCGGACATGCTGAACATCGGTGGCTAAGGGTTAGGGTTAAAGGTTTCCTGACAAATACGTATTTCGCAAATGTTGGGTTTTATTTCAACCCCGGGACGGGGTATTATTCCCGGGTCGTGCTAAGGCTATACCCTTAAAATCTGTTCAGGGTTTATATTCCAGCATCGCCAGGTACGGATCACGCTCCAGTCCAAGTATCTGGCAGAAAGCCAATTCGATCTTTAGTCCGGCCCCTTGCAGGAGAATGATTTTTCCCCGGAAATCTTTTCCCTTTTTTTCGAGGATGGCAGCCTCCGCCAGCAGGTGGCGGTAACCCATCTGCTCCCGTACGGGAACGCCTGGCCAGATATCTCCACCCACCCAGTTGCCGGGCACCGCTATCCCAAGGGGAAATGTACCTGCGAGCACAGGGGTATACGGATGTAGTTTGCCGTCGATCGGTGCTGCGGTTCCATCTGGCTGCAAGATCGTACAGCCCATTTTTTTTCTATATGATTTCTTTGGAATCCATCCGGATTTGGCTACATTAGTGGCTCATTCATCGTTAAGGCCGGTGATGGTCCACCATCATAAATATGCGCAAGCAACTACTTTTTATATGTTTCCTTTTTGTCCTCATAGGGAAACTGGCCTTTACGGGAGCCAGCGTCAGGGCGCTGTTCCAGCCGTATGATTCCACCCCCGTTGTCCATAAGTCGGAGCTGAGTACCTATTACGCGCAAACCGGTTTCGAGTTTGCCGTTGAAGCCGAAGACGATCTCACGGGCAAAACAAAAAAGCATTTCCTGTCGCCCTGCGATATTCCCTCAAACGAATTTACTTTCAGCTCACCTTCTGTTTCCCGTGAAGTACTTTCTATCAGCATGGCACATGTACCTGTGCCTTCTGATTTTGTGATCCTGCATCGGCGGATCCTTATCTGATCAATTCCTGTTACCATCTTACTGATTGCTGTCCTGTGCCGGGACAACAATTGTTTATCCGTACATCAATCCCTTGTTGGGGATTAACGATGAGGCCTTAAAAGCATTCATCATGTAGTGCCAGGTTTTCCAGCCAGGTAGCCGTGGTGTTTTTTTTGGTGTATAATCAGAGCTTGCTGCCAGGATTTGCCGGTTCCTACGACCGGTTATTAAATGGCAGTACGCAAGCCCCGGAGGTGGTCCGGGGCTTTTTGTATTTTTAGCCATGCCCTGAAATGCAGGCGGGGCCTTTATTTCATAGATCACGTAATATCATAGGTGTGAACTCTTAAACCCCCATTCCGGCTTGCCGTTTGTGGTTTTCATTGCATTCCTGAACATTCAAGCCTGCATATGAAAATGATTTATACCCCTGTACCTCTCCTCGTTTTCCTCGTTTGTTGCCTTATTTTTTCCAGTGCTCCCGCTGCCGCCCAGATCAATGAAGTGTTTGAAACCGAAACAAACAATGCAACCGTGTTTTCCGAATTGGGAAACAGTTTCACCATCTCCTCCAGCGCAAACGGACCTTTCCGCATCAGCACCGGATTCCCGGGCAGGGGATTCAACAGCCTGACCGCCGACAATGTGCTGGTTGATAACTTTTCAGTCGTACAGCCCAATACTGCCTGCGATTTTTCGATCGCCAGTTCGGATTCAAAACCATTCCTCCTCAACAGCGTATGGTTATACCTTGCAAGGGCCAACCGTGACCTTAACATCGACGGCACCCTCACTATCACCGGTTTTCTTGGCGGATCGCAGGTGTACAGCGTTACCCAGACCGGGGGTTTCGCAAAGACATTGGGACTTACCAACGGATATAGCCTGGTCAATATGCTGGTGTTCGGTGGGTCAAACAATACAACAAAGTATGTTGACCGGATCCAGTTCACTACCAGCAGTGCTTACAGTTATGTCGGCCTCGACGCATTCAATTATACACCCGCCCTTTTACCAGTCATCCTGTCCAGTCCATTACTGCAGACCGTCTGCAGCGGCACCGCTGTCAGCTTCACCGCAAATGTGGCCAATGCCAGCTCCTACAAATGGCAGGAGTTTGTAACGTCCTGGACCGATATACCCAACAGCGGGGTCTATTCCGGTGTCAACAGCACAACCCTGACCATCTCCAATTCCACCTCACTCGGCGGCCGGCAATACCGGCTCGTGGCTATAAATGCAAATGGCAACATCAGTACTTCAGGAGCTTTACTAACCGTAAACCCGCTGCTGACAACGCTGGCAGGGGTAGTGGCCGGACTGCCGTACTGCGTTACCCAGATTGGTTCCCTGTCGGGTAATGTATACGCCGACCTGAGCTGCCGTCCCTTTGCATCGGTGGTCGCCACCGGTTCGCAACCTCTCACCGGACTGATGGAAACCTGCGTACAACTGGATCCCTCCACCTTGTCCTTTAACGGACAACCTTATGTACAACGACACTATTTTATAGCACCGGTACTGAACCCGCTGACCGCTACCGGCAATATCACCATGTATTACAGCCAGGCAGATTTTAATGCATTCAATACTGCAAGAGGCACCTATCCACCATTGCCAACCGGGCCGGGTGATGCCACAGGTATTGCCAATCTCCGGCTTACCCATTTCCGTGGTACCGGTACCGCACCGGGCAACTATACCGGCACCCCATTACTGATCGATCCCCTGGATGCAAATATTACCTGGAATGCCGGCAACAGTTACTGGGAAGTGACAACCGGGTTTACCGGGCTCGGTGGACTGTACCTGCACACCGGCGCGGTAGTTCTTCCCGTCAGGCTCGTCAGTTTTGCCGTCAGCCGGCAGGGCGGATGGAATGAAATAAAGTGGACCAGCGCGATGGAAGAAAACCTGCTGCGTTACGGGATAGAGCACAGCAGCAATGGCACTGATTTTACCAGTGTAGGGGAAATAGCAGTGAACGGCAACAGTACCACCGAAAAATCATACAGCTACCGGCACAATGCCACGGGTAACAGTTATTACCGTCTCCGCATGGTGGAGGCTGATGGCGTTGACTTCAGCAATATCATACGCGTGCGCGAAGAAATATCCCGCACAGAAATCAGCCTGGTGAACAATCCTGCCAGGGATGTTATACGCGTTGCAATCACTACCCCGCAAACAGGCCTGTATACTTTCCAGCTGACGGACCTGGGCGGACGTGTACTGCATCGTGCCACGAGATCGGTACAGACGGGCACATCCACCATCGAGATCCGTCCGGCTGCAAGACCAGGCCGGGGGTTGTACCTGCTCAATGTGGAAACGGAATCGGCGAAGACAACATTAAAAGTAGTGGTTGAGTAAAATGACTCCCTGGCTTAACGGCCAGGGATTTTTTTTGCCCTTTCCGAAAGGATCAGTTCAATCCATTCGCGGTTTTGTCCTATCAGCTCTGCATACACGGGCCGGTAAATGATATCGGGTTGTACACCCCGCGTGGGATCCTGCCCCGATGTTGCAAACTCCTGGTACACCATCGAGGTATGGGTTCTGATCCCTGAATGGGGAAGCGTAAGGTCAAGCCCGATGACGGTCCCGCCACCGCTGAATGAACCAGCCGTTTCCTCACCAACAATCACCGCGCGCCCGTTGGATTTTGCCACGGCACAGAAAGTGGAAGCCGCAGACGCAGTACCTCCATTGGCATAAATCCACACCCGACCCCGGTAGCCATTGATTTGCCGCTCCATCACTTTAAGTTCCATTGCCAGTTCGGAAATTTTTGCAGTGCTGATACCATCCTTCATGGAATCGATATACGCATATTTATTGCGTTGTATTTCCGCCGGGATATTCGTCATTGCCAGGGTGGAATCCGTTATGTCAATCAGGTATTCCCGCTTCATGAAACGGGTGGGAGTATCCACGAGGTACGACATCAGCCAGGCTGCAAGTTCTTCTTCCCCGCCACCATTGTAACTCAGGTCGATGACCAGGTCGGATGGTTGTTTTTTGCTGATTTCTGCAAAGAAACCGTCGATCTTTTTCCGGAATGTTTTTTTGTCTGCAGAAAATGTCCGCACTGTCATAATCGCTACCGGATGGTTTTTTTCGAAATCCAGCCGGAAGGGTTGTTTCCGTAACCTGTCACCCCGCCGGCTGGCTTCCAGCACCGGTCGGTTGACCGGATTGGCGAGTGCATTTTTATTGATGGAACCAAAGTCAAGCCCATTGGTGAACTCCCTTTCGATCACCCGTCCGTCTTTTTTACGGATCACAACCGAATAAGTGGTTGCTTCCTCAATGAACTGGTTGTAGGCCACATTAAAATTCAAGGAAGACAGGTAATGGTCCTTTGCACTCCTGATAAAACCATCAGCAGGCAGGTATGGGTAAATGGCCTGCCGGATACTGTCGGTTGTTTTGCCATTGATGGATAACACCTCATCGCCGGGTTCGATGGACTGATCTGTAGTACCATTGACGACCACAAAGGGATTTCCCTCGGGAAAGAATAACTGGAATGGGAGCATCTGCCATTTTTTGACCATTGATTCATATCCGTCACCTGGGTTGCTGTAACTATGTTCACACCTGGTCTCACTGACGGTAAACGCAATTTTTTTATAAAAATCCCTTCGCGTGAGCGGGGTGCGGATGCTGTTAAATACGCTGTCGAGTATGGACGACATTTGTTCCCTCGTACGTCGTTTGTACATTCCGGGATGCGTTGTTTCCAGCTTGCCGCGCAGGTAACTGAAGTCAGATTGCATGGCCTCCACCGTGAGGAGAGCGGCTTCAGGGGCGAACTGTGCATGCATCGCCAGGGAACAGGAAAGGAAGGAAAGGAGGAGGCGTAAACGCATAGTATTTTATTTACCCAAAACTCGTTTCAAATCCTCCTGCCAGCAAATTGCACAATGCTCAGAACATGATCTGAGCAGTACTCAGGAGGCATTGCGACGCAGGTATTCGGTTGGTGAGAGGCCGGTAACCTGTTTAAATACCCGCTGGAATGTGGGCAGCGATGTAAACCCGCATTTGGCAGCGAGACCGGCAATACTGAGGTCACGGAGCAGGACAGACCCGCGGATAAATTCTTCCACCCGGTATTCATTTACATATTGGTTAAATGTTTTTCCCAGGTGCTGGTTCAGTGCTGCGGAAATCATCCTGGAAGGATTTCCGGCGGCAAGGGAGAATGCGGCCAGGTCCAGCGTCGGATCGAGGTAGAGCTTCCGTTCACGCATGCAGCTATCCAGCAGTTTAATCAGTTGCAGCTTCCCTTCATCATCCACCGCCGTCCGGGTTGGTGGCGCGGGCTGTTCCTGCTCGTCGGAATGTTTTGCAGGTCGGCCAGACTGGTATCCGCGGATGCCAAGCCAGTAGATCAGCACGGCCATCGGGAGATAGACAGGGAACCAGCCGACTGTTTGCAGCATCCTGCTGTATGCGGGCGTCAGGTAGGGGATAAGGAATAAAAGCCACAGCAGCATGAAGTACCGGAACACGCGGATGAACTGCCGAAGCCATCGGAAGAGTTTGGCCTGTTGCTGCATGGCCATTACAACCTGTTCACGATAAATCTTAAGTTCATGTGCAGCCTGGAATATGCAGACCGCCAGCATCAGCCAGCGGGGCAGGTCTGCATACCTGTTGTATAGATTTGCAAAGTTGACTGTGTCAGTGCCGGTGACATGCAAAGATGATGGGATCACGGAACCGAGGTATGCCAGTTCAACCAGCTTTGGGAAAATGTCAATCATTGCGGGAATTAACCAGACCAGTTGTTTCCCGTTTACCCGGAAAGATGGATTGGTAACCGAACGGACATAAAAAAGGAGGAGCGGTCCGAGGGCCATCACTGATACCCATGGAATGGATGCATGCAGTACGGCAGTGATTCCGGAGACCTCAAAAACATTTTTATAATGCAGGAAAAGATGGATTCCGGGAAGGGCGGTGACCCAGATAATCATGGCCAGTATCCTGGCAGGCAGCGAAGCATTACGTTGGGTATAAAGCAGGCTACCCATTATAATTCCCTGTAATGAACCGAGTATAACCAGCAGGTATAAAAATTCAGTCATTTTAAAGCGTTGAACGGGTTCAAGATAAAATTAAAACAGTAATTTCCGGCCCAAATGAGCATTCCAAAATTCCTGGAAGGTGGAGGTGAGATGGGTCGGCTCACCCGCGAAACCAACTGGGCCAACCACAACCTCGGGCTGCCGGAAACCTGGCCGGTAGCGCTGCGCATCACACTCGGGATCGTGTTCAATTCCGGATTCCCCAAACAATTGTTCTGGGGTCCTGATTTTACGGTCTTTTACAACGATGCATTCCGTCCCAGTCTTGGCGATAACGGTAAACACCCCGCAGTAGGGAAGAAAGCGGAACATATGTGGTCGGATGTCTGGGATTTTGTTGGTCCCCTTCTCGGGTCCGTGATGGAAACCCGCAATCCCGTTTGGTTTGAAGACCAGGCCATCCCCTGGTTCCGCAATGGCCGTACGGAAAACATGTACTGGACATTCTCCTACAGCCCCGTGATAGATGAGAACGATGTGGTGATGGGTGTGCTTGTTACCTGCGTGGAGACCACGGAGAAAATGAACCTCCTCGTCACTCTCTCGGAGTCTTATGATAAGGAACAGCAGCTCAATGAAGAAATGACGGCTATCAATGAAGAACTTTCCTCTGCCAATGAAGAAACACAGGCCATCAATGAGGAGCTGCTGGTTTCCAATGAAGAACTCATGGAAGCGCAGGAAGCGGTGAATGAAGTGAATGCACAGCTTGCAAGGAGTGAAGAGCTGTTTCGTGCAATGGCCGAGGATACAGATGTGCTGATTGCCACATCGGACGAAAACGGAAACGCTGTTTATTTCAATAAAGCCTGGACCGAACTTACCGGACGCAGTGCTGCCGAGCTGAAAGGCCGGGGCTGGGAAGAAATTGTACACCCGGATGATTATACGGGCTGGACCAGGAATGTGCAGGAAGCGCACGACCGGCAGGAGTCGTTCAGTGGACAGTTTCGCGTAAAAGGGCGAAATGGCGATTACCGATGGCTGCTGAATAAGGTCCCCGCGCGGTTCCATACCGATGGAAGTTTTGCAGGGTTTATCGGGTCGGCCATTGATATCACCGAACAGAAACAGGATGACCAGCGCAAGAGCGACTTCATCGGGATGGCCAGCCATGAACTCAAAACCCCGCTGACCACCCTGCAGGGCTATCTCCAGGTCCTGCAACTGAAATATGGGGGCGGTGATGACAACAGTATCATGCACAAAGCACTCAACCAGGTAAAAAAGATGACCACACTCATCAATGGTTTCCTGAATGTATCGAGGCTCGAATCCGGTAAGATCACCGTGGAACCAGTGCCCTTCCTGATTGATGAACTGATAAGGGAAATGATCGATGAGTCGCATGCGATCCAGTCAACCCACCGACTGATTTTCAGTGAGTGTGAATCGGTGCTGGTGGAAGCAGACCGCGATAAAATTGGAAGCGTGGTATCCAACCTGCTGAGTAATGCCGTCAAATATGCACCCGGTACTTCGCAGATCCTGGTGAAGTGTAATAAAACGGAGGGCATGGTGAAAATCAGTATCCGGGACGAAGGCCCGGGGATCCGGCCGGAAGACCAGGAACGCCTTTTTGACCGCTACTACCGTGTAAAAAATAACAGGCAGATCTCCGGTTTTGGAATCGGTCTTTACCTGAGTGCGGAGATTATACATCGTCACGGGGGCCGGATTGGTGTGGAAAGTAAACCTGGCCAGGGGTCAGAATTTTATTTTACGATACCGATGGCCTGATTATACTATCACTAAATTGTTTGCCATGCGGATCATTACTACTGCCCCGGTTTACCGGCTCTTTTTGTTGCCTGTCCTTTGTTTTAACCTGGTTGCCGGCCTTGCACAGCAGAAGCCGTTGCGGATCGGCATTGCCGGCCTGACACATTCGCATGTACACTGGATCTTCAACAGTGCGCGGTCCGGCAGCATCGAGATCGTTGGCATCGCGGAAGCAGATACAGCACTCGCCGGCAGGTTTATCCGCCAGTATCATTACCCTGCGGAAAAAATCTTTCCCGACCTGGTGACAATGCTCGATGCCACAAAACCCGAAGCAGTTGCTGCATTCAATTCGATTGCAGGGCACCTGGGAGTAGCACAAACCTGCGCCCCGCGCAAGATCCATGTGATGGTGGAAAAACCACTTGCGGTAAGCCTTGCGGATGCAAAAAAAATGCAGGCACTGGCGAATACCCACAAGATCCACCTGCTGACCAATTACGAAACCACCTGGTATCCCACGGTCCACGAAACACGGCGTTTGCTGGCTGATTCGCTTGCAGGCACCGTCCGTAAGATGGTGATCCATGACGGACACCAGGGGCCCGCCGAAATCGGTGTCAATAAAGAATTCCTCGACTGGCTCACCGATCCGGTACAGAACGGGGCAGGGGCACTGATGGATTTTGGTTGTTATGGTGCCGATATGGCTACATGGATCATGAACGGGAAACGCCCATCGGCAGTAACCGCCGTTACCCAGCAGATCAAACCACATAAGTATCCCAAAGTGGATGATGAAGCCACAATCATCCTTGAATATCCCGGTGCACAGGTGATCATACAGGCATCGTGGAACTGGACCTTCTCGCGCAAGGACCTTGAACTATATGGTACAAAGGGCATCGTGACCGCAGTCAACAAGAATACAATGCGCACCCGCTTCGCGGAAAATAAACCCGATTCGGTTTATTCCCTCCCGGATCGTAAGGCACCAATGGATGACCCTTTCAGCTTCTTCCAGGCTGTGGTCAGGGGTACAATCGCGGTTCCGGATAACGACCTTTCCTCATTGCCGGTAAATATGGTGGTGATGGAAATCCTCGACGCCGCAAAACGTTCGGCCGCTGCCCACAAAACAATTACACTCCCGTAAGCGGCCATTTGCCGTCCGTCATTTATCCTCACCGGATCCAACTTATATTTGGAACGTACGTATTTTATCGTACCTTTCGGATATGAAAGCAGGAAAGGATAAAAATGCCAGCCAGTTCCCTACCCGATCGGAGATGGATGTGCTCCAGGTATTATGGGCACATGGACCGTCCACGGTGCGTTTCGTGCATGACACACTCAATACACAAAAGGAAACGGTGCAGTATACCTCCACGCTCAAGCTGATGCAGGTGATGGCCGAGAAGGGCATGCTTTCCCGGGATGAATCAAGTATGAAACATATCTATCACCCACTGATGGAGGAGGAGAAAACCAAAGGCAGGGCGCTTGGAAAATTCCTCGACACCATGTATGATGGATCAGTGAGTAACCTGGTGATGGCATTGATGGAAAATGAAAAAACATCGGACAAGGAAATGAAAGTGCTGCGGGAGATCGCGGCAAAATTGAATACCGGTAAAAAATAATGATGTACCTGCTCACCACCGGCCAGCTTATCTATAGCCTTTGCCAGGCTTTGATACATTCCACCTGGATGGGATTACTGCTTGCGCTTGCTGCGGCGGGTGTACTGCTGGCTACCCGCAAGTCGGCGGCACAGCTTCGGTACCTGCTTTTTGGTGGGTTGATGATCCTGTTCCTGCTTGCAGCAGCAGCTGTATTCTGTTACAGCTGGATGCAGTTTGGCGGAGGAAGCACGGATGCTATGCCAGGGCACCGCCCGGGTGAAACCGGATCGGCCGCGATGCTTGGGTTTGCGTTGTCGGGATTCACCGCATGGCTGATGGAAAACGCGGTATGGGTAGTCAGCGGCTGGATGGTAGTGGTGGGTTTTAAAATGTTACGGCTTTTCGCCGACTGGATGTATGTGTCCCGGATCAGGGGCAGCCAGGTATATGGTGTTGGGGAATACTGGGAAAAACGAACAGCCGAACTTGCCACAGCAATGGGCATCCGGAAGGTTGTGGGTATACTGGAATCCGCACTGGTCAAAGTTCCTGTGGTTACGGGTCACTTACGGCCATTGATCCTGATCCCGGTCGGGATCATCAATCACCTGCCGGCCGCGGAAGTGGAGGCGGTTTTATTACATGAGCTTGCACATATCCGTCGCTATGATTATTTCGTGAATATCCTGCAGCGCATAGCGGAATTGTTTTTCTTTTTTAACCCCGGCCTTTTATGGGTTTCGTCGCTGATCCGGGATGAACGGGAAAACTGTTGTGATGACCTTGCCATCGGGGCGAGTGGCGACCGTGCCGTTTTTGTACAGGCACTCGTTAGCTTTCGCGAATACTCCCTGCGACCTGCGCTGGTAGCCATGTCTTTCCCCGGCACACGGGGACAACTCGTGCACCGCCTCACGCGTATCGTATACAACCGCAACAAGGGACTGACTGGCCGTGAGGCCGGATTTGTTTCTTTCAACCTGGTCATGCTGGTATTACTGCTGTGTATGATCAATGTCCCGTTGGTCAGTACCAATGCCGTGAACGGGATTACAACTACGGTACTGCCAGTGCCCGTGGTCCGGCTTCCAGTCAATATTGCCCAGGCCAATGCAACCACAGAAATAAAACAGACCATTGCCAACCGTATAAAAAAACCTTCGCGGGTTGCCGCGGCAGCCGTTCCAACTTCCAACCGGAGTGCCACACAGGAAGTATTCAGCCCGGTAATCAAATCTTTCGATCAACCCGGGCCAGGGGATTCAAAACAGGTAAACAACCCCGAAGAACTGAGGCGCCGGTCCGACGCCGACCGATTGAATGCAGAACGGGACAGGCAGCAGGCGGAATTGGATCGCGAGCAGGCGGCGAGGGACAGGGTGCAGGCAGGAAAGGACCGCGAGCAGGCAGGAAGGGACCGTGCCAGGGCAGAGCTTGACCGCAGGCAGGCAGAAAAGGATCGTGCACGGGCAATGCTGGACCGCGCCAATGCAGAGCAGCAGCGGAAGATCGCCGAACGGAACCGGGCTGCAGCGATGGCTGATTATAAATAACACTACACCGGGATTGGAAACGAAGTATCAATTCCCATCCGGCGCAACTGTACGGGACGCGCAACCCGTGCCGTGACGCCGTAACAGCAAGGCTTATATCCTTCCATTTTTTTGACGTTGAAAAACGAAGGGGATCGCCTTGCCCGGATTTAACCATAAAAAAACAAAAAATGAAAAAGCAATTTTTATCAGCAGCCGTTATACTGTTGCTCCTATGCAGTACAAACACAGTATCCGCGCAAAAGAAAACCCGTTCAACCTATTCCTATGAAATGAATGGAAGGGATGGGGAGACTGTCATCCACACAACCGAAGACAACCAGGATTTACGCATCCGGATGAAGAACGAAAAAATCCTTGAACTGGTGGTTGATGGCAACACCATCCCGGAGTCCGATTACCCGAAGTATGAAGCCCGGATAAAGAAGATCCTTGAGCAACTGGAAAAGGACAGGGCACAGGCGGAAAAGGATCGCGCACAGGCCGCGAAGGACAGGGCGCAGGCGGAGATTGACCGGAAGCAGGCGGAAAAAGATCGTGCAGGTGCAGAGAAAGATCGCGAGCAGGCGATGCGGGACAGGCAGACTGCTGAAAAGGATCGCGCTAATGCTGAACGGGATCGGGACCAGGCAGACAAAGACCGTGCAAATGCAGGAAAACACCGCGAGGAAGCCGGTAAACGAAAGGAAGAAGCGGCGTTGGAACGCCAGCAGGCTGAGAAGGATCGTGACCAGGCAGTGAAGGATCGTGAACAGGCGGAAAAGGATCGTGAACAGGCGGGAAAAGACCGCGCACAGGCGGAGCTTGACCGCAAACAGGCGGATAAGGACAGGGCAAAGGCAGCCGAACACCGGCGAATCGTCAATGAACTGACCGATGAACTGGTCAGCGATAAAATTGTTGGGAGTAATGATGAACTGCTGAATTTCACCCTCAATAAATCGGAGATGACCGTGAATGGAGTGAAACAACCTGATGCGGTTTACCAGAAGTTCAGTTCGAAGTACCTCAAACAACTGGGCAACCATATTATTTTCAGTAAAAATGGCAACTCACGAAACATCAATATTCTATGATGTAACTGGAGGAGACGCCTGATCAGGTAAATAAAATGCCCCGGGTAAGCCCGAGGCATTTTATTTATGCTACAAAAGGAATCCGATGGTGAAATCCATTCAATATTTGAAAGACTTGTCCGGATGTTTTGGTGCCGGTGGGGTGACCACGGGTTTTTCAGCGATCAGTTTCTGCAGGTGTTTAATCGCATACTCCAGCTGCGCGTCTTTCCCGTTGTATGTTTCAAAGGGCAGGTTGTCCACTTCGATATCGGGTTCAACCCCGCGGCCTTCGATCAGCCACTTGCCTTCGGCGCCATATACCCCAAACTCCGCGGCGGATGCAATACCGTCATCCACGAGTCGGTTGCTGCTAGTCAGCCAGATCTCACCGCCCCAGGTACGTTTCCCAATGACCGCACCAAGTCCGAGCCGGCGGAACCCTTCCGATACGGCTTCCCCATCCGAAGCCGTCATCTGGTCGCAGAGAATCACCATATGCCCGCGGAATGCATACTGCATATTCCAGTACGGAGCGCCGGCACGACCCTGCCAGTACATCCAGATCTTACGCATCAGTTTCTCCAGGATCCAGCTATCTATATTCCCACCATTGTTGAGACGTACATCCAGCACCAGTCCCTCACGGGTAAATATCGGATAGTACTGTTTCACAAAGTCATCAATATCGTTGCTTGTCATTGCCTTCAGGTGGATATAGCCGATTTTATTACCTGAAAGTGTATCCACTTTAAGGCGGTTGCGGTATTCCCATTCTTCGTAACGCAGCGTGAACGCATCGCGGTAAGAGATTGGTGAAATGACTTGCTGGTAAGCTTTTCCGGCCGCATCCACAAAATCGATTTTTACCGGCACATCCACTTTGTTGGCCAGCAGCACAGAAATATCGGCCACTTCATTTACTTTGACATTGTTCACTGCAGTGAGCAGGTCACCCTCCCGCACGCGAAGTTCAGGTTTGTGCAGTGGTCCATTATTTTCCGGGTAATCGGGGTCCGACTGGTAAATATGTTCAATGCGTAATCCTTTTACTGATCGCACCAGTTCTGCACCCAGGAAACCGGTCTGGATCATATCCGGTGAACGTCGTTTATCACCACCATATACAAAATGATGCAGCGCGGAGAGTTCACCCACCATTTGTCCCAGCAGGTCATCCAGTTCATACCGGTCAGTGAGCCTTGACAGCAGTGGCTCGTATTGTTTTTTCGTTGCCACCCAGTCAACACCATGCATATCGCGGTCATAAAAATAATCACGCATCATCCTCCAGGCATCGTTGAACATTTCTTTCCAGTCATCCACCGGATCAAGATTGAACGACCAGTTTGCAAGGTTCAGTGCAGTTTTGGCCGCATCAATTTTTGAGCCATTGGCATCCGCCACAAGTATGCTGCGGTTGCTCATATACAGCAGTATTTTTTTACCGTCACCAGCCGCCACAAGTCCCTGTACGCCCGATGCCACTTCCGTGGGATCGTAGGTTTTGCTTTCCTCGATTTTAAGGGCCATCAGTTTTGTTGGCTCACCCGGTGCATCACCCGATTCGGTCCAGTAGAGGTATCCGTTTGCAAGGACCATATCCCCGATATTGGCATTTTTGGTCGGCACTGTATAGAGGCGTTTGCTGATAGCGGTCCAGTCGTAACTCTTTGGTGCCGGCGTTTCCTTTTTCCCTTTTTTACCGGGGTCAGCTGCGGTTTCTTGTTTACCGGTGAAAATGGAATCGTTGAGCCAGGAATCCGTTTTCAGGAAAGGAAATTTTGCAGCGGTATCCAATGCCAGCGCATAGATATGGCGGGTTTTGGAATAAAACGGCTCCGGTTGTCTTGGTCCCCAGGGCGATGGGACGGCAGTGACGAGATGGCGTTCGGAAATAAAATAGAGCCAGTTGTTATCCGGCGACCAGCGTGGTCGCAGGCTGTTGAGCCGGTCGGTCGTAATGGCCGTGGCTTTCCATGTCCTGGCATCAAGCACAGAGATCTGCTGGTTGGTATTCTCCAGGCTTTCGGTGTATGCGAGGTAACGGCTATCCGGACTCCAGCTGAATTCCTCGATGTAGCCTGGAAGGCTGTCCCTGGTATATACTACTTTCCCCGTTGCGGTCTCGGCAACGCGGAAGGTTTCGTTTTTGTCTTTATAAGCAACCAGCTTTTCATCCTTTGATATACTGAATCCGGTGATCAGCGTTTTGCTGTTGCGGGTAAGCTGTATTGCGGTATCGCTGCCATCGGCAGGGAGTTTCCAGACTTCATATTCCCCGCTCTGGTCGGAGAGCAGCGCGATCGTTTTATTGCTGGTGTATTGCAGGTCACGGAAGCGGATCCCGCTTTTGCGTACGGGTTCTATCCAGCGATCGCTTTTAGCCGGGGATACAAACACGCGTCCGCGGCTGATGATTGCCGCATATGCACCGTTGGGAGAGAGGTCGGCAGTAGTGATGCCATTGGCTGCACCCCTGATCCAGCGCGGCTTGCGCTGGTCGAAGTCGGAGAGCAGGCCGATTTCGAGCAGTTGTTCCTTTTTTGCAGCGAGGTCAAAGATCCAGATATCAGCCCCTTTCTGGTAAACCACCCGGCCGTCGGAGAGTGAAGCGGTCTGCAGGTCCCATCCTTTGGAAAATGTATGTTGTGCCGGATCGGTGCCGGTGCCGGTCACCGACCAGAGGTTCATGGTTCCATCACGGTCGCTCAGGAAATAAATCCTTCCCTTGTAGGGCATCGGGTTGGCACTGGTGCCGTCGAAATCACCCGTCAGCGGAACGGCTTCGGTCTTTCCATCAAACCGCCACAGCTGTTCGATAAAACCACCTTTGTACCGTTTGGTCTTGCTGCCCTGGTTGTCGAACCGGGCGAAAAACAATATGCCGTTTTCATCATACTTGCCAAATGCCCCCTGCCAGAGTGGTATGGGTGTACGGGCCGATGTTACCGGATCGAGCAGTGCGAGCTGGGCTGCGGGTATGCTGCTGCCACTGTAACCTGCGATGATAATTTTGTTGTCCCTGGTCCATCCGGTGGCCTGAAGTGTGGCGCCGTGGTCATAGGTAATCCTTTTGGGCACACCACCATCGAGAGACATAATATACAGTTCCGACGGGCCTTCGTACTCGGCATTGAACACCACCTGTTTCCCATCCGGGGAAATTTCCGGGTTTCGCTCCAGGCCGGCATGGGTGGTGAGTCGCGATGCTGATTTTGAAATAAGGTCATACTTCCAGAGATCACCTTCGGCCACGAATACCACAGTATTCCCATGGATTGCAGGCATGCGGTAATACCCTTTCTGTTGGGCGAAGATCAATCCGGGGCAGGCGCAGAAAAGCGCGAGCAGGAGCGGGCGG
>SEAD01000340.1 GCA_004173355.1 Chitinophagaceae bacterium
TGGCTCATCAAGGGAAAACCGGTCCTGTCCGAACAACTGCCCGAGAGCTCCCGCTCCCATCAAGAATATTCCCGAACCCACAATGCCACCCACACCGTGAAGGAAACGGACCCTTCCGCATATACCCTGCCTTGAGTAAACAAAAAATTTCATCAAAATTAAATTATGCTTTAGGCAGTTTAGGGATCAAGGAAAGCCGTTTAGACAGTCAATGGATTTCCCAGGATGCCAAGCCTTTTCAAGGCATGGCAGGCGAGTCTGTTTGTAGGCGTTTTAAAAACGACGGACCGGTCAGGGAAATCCCTCACCGGTCCATGAATCGCATCGGAGACAGGAGTGTATTCCCGCTTTCCGGAATCAGGCTTTCATCAATTTGCGGCGGACACCATGGAGTCTCAAAAGGGAAACACCAAGGAGAGCAACCGTGGCTCCGCCGTCTGGAACGGATGCAACCGATGTGGTATTGGACGAGAAGCTGAAAAGTCTGGGGTCTTAGGGGTTTTGTCAGGATCGGTTCCTACACCGACTGAGGAGAAAAACAAGGTGCCTGTCGTCGGTTCGAACGAATTGTCGAGAGCTGTCACCTCACCGATGCCCGTTTATAATACCCCTGAGGCTTCGGTGAGGATTGAAGAACTCAACAAACTGGATTTAGTTTTTTCCGGGATAGGTATGATTGGACTTTTGGACTCCGCTCCGTCGTGGATCCAATTTCTTGGCAACTATCATGTCAATAACGGGTGTATTCGAATCAATAAATTCATTATCAAGGGGTTATAAATTTTCCAACCACTCAAATGCCGATTCATGGGGAAGCAAAGTATAAAGAATTCCGACACTTTTGGCTCAACTTGGAGCTTGGATTTCTCTTCAGTGGGCCCCTTCCGCAGGAGCCGCGCAGTCCGCAGTGCCGGAACCGATGCCGCAGAACGCTGAGGAGAGTTTTGATTCTCCATTCCATTGAATGACAATAACTTGCAACTTTCACTCCACTTTTTCCAACCCCAGCTTGTCCATCAGTTCGTAGAAAGTGGGCCGGCTGATGCCGAGTTCCTTCGCGGCGGCGGTTATTTTCCCTGAATGCGTGGCAAGGGCACGCTGGAGGAGGTCGCGTTCGAGGGCTTCCCGTGCTTCCCGGAGAGTGATACCCGGAGGAGCCGCTGGCAGCTCCATATCATTGATACGAATCCGGTTCCCGTCGGCCATGATAGCGGCGCGCTGGATCCGGTTCTGCAGTT
>SEAD01000206.1 GCA_004173355.1 Chitinophagaceae bacterium
TTATAGTCTTGGACAGAAGAAGTTAGGCCCGACAATTCCCTTTCTGCTGGTAAAGGAGACTGACAATTCCAGTCCGCCCTGATTACGCGTAACGCGGCTCAGCCCGGAAGTATTGAAATCATAGCTTACCCCGATCACCATCTTTTTGATATGGATCCCGAAAAATGCGATGGCTGCGTCGTCTACCCGGTAATTGGAACCAAACAGCAGGTCAGAATCCTGGTTTAGCATAAACTGGGCATAGGCTCCGGCAGAGATCTCCCTGGCATTGCCTTGTTGCATATACAAACCGTTGGGGGTGATGTCCAGTACTTCTGAGACCTTGATCCTGGCCCCTCCATGGGCAGCATACCTTACCGGCATACGTACACTATTTCCCAGAAATTTATCGACGGGCCTGGTCAGGTGGCCGGCCATGAAACCTCCGAAAAGATTGACATACTGGTCGGGGTTACCGTCAAAATACATGATCCCCGCATTCACATCCGGCACAAGTGTGTTGGAGGAAGCAAAAGCCTCATTGATCCCAAAATTCGGATCGTATCCGGTTACGGGATTGAATTGACTGCCGAGTGTGATCTTGGAAGGATCAAAGCTTTTATTCAGGATTCCCGCCTGGAGCCCGAAATTGATCATGTTCAGGCCAATTCTTCCAAAATGGATCCGGTATGCCCCAGATACCAGCGCACTCAGGTGGTTGTAACTTACGTCCCCGGCATTTTGGTTTAGCACCATCGCACCAAATGAGAGGTTTTTAACCGGCGCCATATCAAATGATGCACCTCCTGTGAGAAAAGAATTGGAAATACTTCCCCATTGTTGTTTTGCGTTTAAGGATACCCGGTACTCGCCATCGGTTACCCCGGTCAGTGCCGGGTTCAACCATAGCGGATGAGCGTAATATTGAGAGAAATGGGGATCGATTTGAGCCGCAACCCTGGATGTCCCAAGGCTGAAAACGGCTGCGAATGCTATAATATTGATTAGTTTCTTCATAACAATTTGTTTTTCGTTTTATCTAAGCAGTGTGATTGTTCCTTTTTTGCTGACCTTTGAGCCATCATTGAATTCAACTTCTGCGTAATAGACATACACGCCATTAGGTTGAATTTCCCCACGGTAAGTTCCGTTCCAGCCATTTGCCACATTTAATGACTCGTAAATGAACTGGCCCCACTGGTTATATACCCTTAGCTTGAGCTTGGCTATAGAATTTCCATATACATACAGGATGTCGTTCTTTCCGTCATTATTAGGGGTAAAGGTGTTAGGAATAAAGACCGTGTTTTCCTGCGGATTGTCGGTGTCTCCTGTCAGCGTGGTGGCATCACTTGTCTGGCAATCCAGCGCGCCTTTGGCGCGAACACGGATGGTTGCATTCTGTCCGGCTTGTAGACCAGAGACCGTGTAAGAAGTGGCCGTAGCGGTTGAGATCCAGGTAAGGCCATTGTCTACCGACACTTCGTATCCCGTCGCACCAGCTACTGCATTCCAGCTAAAGGTTACCGAGGTACTTGTCATCGACGCTACTGTCACAACCGGAGCGGCAAGCTTAGCTGTTACATTGACTGTAACCGCTGTGCGGGTAGTGCTGGCACAACCTGCTGTATTAGCCGCTTCTACGTAATAGTTAGTAGTCACATTTAAGGCCGGGGTAGTGAATGTCACACCTTCCGCCAGGGCGGTGCCGCCTGCAGCGGCTGCATACCAGCGATAGACGACAGATGCTACCGGGTTCTGTACTGTAAGTGTAGCAGATGATCCTGCGCAAAGCTGTGTTTCTGCTCCGGCAACGGAAACTGGTGCCACCGGCGTAGTAGCTGGGGTGATTGTCACCGCAGTGCGACTGGTACTGCTGCATGATCCAACAGATGCACCTACATAAATGGTGGTTGCTGCTGTGACCACGCCTGTGGTATAAGTATTTCCTGTACCAAGGGCCGTGCTGCCTGTTGCGGTTGTGTAATAGCTATAAGTTACGCCTGCCTGTGGATTGGTAACAGTAATCGTGGCAGTGTTTCCGGCACATACAGCTATTGCGCTTGAAGCAACAGTAGGAACCAAAGGTTTGGCAGATACTGTCACCGTTACTTTAACGCGGCCGGTAGCCATTCCGCAACCGGATGGACTAGTCGCAGATACGTAATAATCTTTGTTGGCAGTAAGCGGGCCGGTAGTAAATTGCGGACCGGTAAACAAAACACTGCCACCGGTAGCTGCATCATACCAGGTGTACACTACCCCGGCTTGTGCATTTTGTACACTAAGTATCGCAGGATCGCCGCTGCAGATGTTTGTTCCCGCAGCTGCGACTATTGGTGTCACGGGGACAGGATTAACCGTCACCGTTACCACCCTCGCAGTAGCTGCGGTATTTTCACATCTGGTAGCGGATTGTACCGTTACGTAATAGGTGGCGCTTGCATTCAATACAGGCGTGGTAAATGTCGCCCCCGTATGGACTACTGTTGTCAATGCTGCATCACTATACCAGGTAAATGTAGGGTTGATGATCGTTGAGCTTGATGCGGTAAGCACTACCGATGCAGGCGCGCAGACTGGTGCTCCCGCACCTGAAACACTGATGTCAGCTGCCAGGGCCGGAGGGTTTACGTTAATGGCGACCACTTTCGCTGCTGCGGCAAGATTCTCGCATTTGCCATCACCGCGAACGGTGACATAGTAGCTGAGATTGGCAGACAGTACAGGTGTCTGGAATACAGGGCCTGTAAAGACAGGGTTTGTCAACGCCGCGTCCGAGTACCAGGTAAATACCGGATTGGTAACCGTAGTGGAGCTTGCCGTCAATGTTGCCCGGGTACCTGCACAGTATGCGCTGGTCAGTCCGGCTATGCTGATGTCGGCTGCTACAGAAGTACTGTTTACCGTAAGGGTGATTTTCGTACGTCCGCCGGCATTGCCGCAATTATTGCTGTTAAACGCTTCTACATAGAAGTTGTATACACCTGGAGCAAGATTGGCCGCAGTTGTATAAGTATTGGTATTCGCTGCCAACAGATTGCCTGCTGTCGGGGCATCATACCAGTTGAACTGCACACCGGCGATAGGAGTTACCTTCAGGGTCACTGGCGAATTGAAACAAGCTACCGTCGGGTTATCAGCCGCAGGTATTGGGAGTGCAGGTGCCGCAAGAATCGTCACAACGACTTTTGTTTTGGCACTTTCACAGCCGTTCCTTGAAGCAGTAACGAAGTAATCATAAACGCCTGCAGCCAGGGTAGGATCGGTAAGGAGGATAATCCCGTCTTTTCCGGTCAGATAGGTGGTACCTCTGTACCATCTGTAAGTAAGACCGGCAACAGGATTTCTCACCGTCAGGGTAGCAGATGTGCCCACACAGGCAGAAGCTGATGCGCTTAGTACCTGCGGTGCTTTGATCACCAATTGTGCATAGTTGAAGTCGAGGCTGGTCAGCACACTTGCGATACCGGCCCTCAATCTTAGTTCAACTCCATTAAATTGTTTTGCCGGTACAAACGAGAAGATTGCACCGCTATTGTCGCTCAGCAATTCCACACGTACTAATGGATTACTGGCCAGATAAGTATCGTTGTTGCTGGTCAGTCCGTTGTAGGTGGTCAGTTCGATCGCAGGTAAAACAGCTAAAGAAAGCAGTTTGCCAGGAGAGCTGACCCTAACCCTTAAGGTATCACCTATGGCAGATAGATTGTCAAATCGCACATGCTGGTATACGGAAGCGCCTAAGACGCCAACCGGCATCACCAGGCTCGATGCGGTAGCTGAATTATTGTCAACCGCTAAAGCAGGGTTGAATACACCAGTAAATAATGCAATACCGTCCACTCCGCTTCTAACCTGTGCGGTAGCCCTTTCACAAGGTACATCAGCACCTGTTCCGGTAGGAATCACAGTAATGACTACCGAAGTGCGCGCTGATGCCGGACAACCACCTGGAACCACTGCTTCCACATAATAGGTCACCGTGATCGGTGTAGTGCCGTTATTGATTAAGGGTGGAGTCTCAAAACGAGATCCAACAAAAACAGGAGTTGTTCCGCCCGCAGTGGTGTACCAGTTGAACACTGCACCAGCTGTGCTGGATGAAGCAGTAAGTACTGCCGGTGTACCAGCGCTGACAGTTACCGCAGATGGAACTACAGTAGGACTGTTGATCGTGCCGATGTTGATGGTTGCCGTTGCCCTTGTAGAAGCGATGCCGCATGAATTTACAGCTTCTACCGAATAGGTCGTCGCGGCAGTAACGCCGGTAATGGTAAAGGTTGGCCCGTCCTTACCAGCTTGATAAACACCTGCGCTGTTATACCATTTGTAGGTAACACCGCTGATAGGGTTGCTCACCGCCAGCACCACGTCACTACCCGAACAGGTATTCACCGTAGGGGAGGCTAAAACAGGTGTCGCAGGAGGAAGTGTCACCGTAACGGTCACTGCAGTTTTTGCGCTTGCGCATCCGTTGGCAGTATTTGCGGTAACATAATAAGTGGTATTTGCGGTAATGGCCGGAGTATTGAAAGTAGTTCCGTCTTTTCCTGCCTGGTAAACCCCGGCAGCATCATACCATTTGTAGATCAGTCCCGCCTTTGGATTTTGTACCGTCAGCACAGCTGATTGGTTGAGGCAGGCAGTCACATTTGAGGCAACAACCGTAGGAGTGACCAGTACACGTTGCACATAGTTGACATTGATACTGGCAAGCGCACCAACAAGGCCTGAATTCAGTCGGATGTCGACTTTATCAAATTGTTTAGTAGGCACGAATGAAATCAATGCTTCATTAGAACCGCTAAGCAGTTCCAGTCTGATCAGCGCATTGCCAAGAGATACCGCGTCGTTGTTATTTGTATTACCGGCATAAGTGCCTATGGTAATGTTTGACAACACACCCAGCGAAAGCAATTTACCAGGGGAGCTCAACAGTACCCTAACCGTATCACCGATGTTAGATAATGTAGTAAAACCTATTCTTTGGAAAACCGTAGTGCCCAGCAAACCTACCGGAGCCACCAATGAGGAAGCCGTTCTGCTATCGTCATCGATCGCAAGCAGCGGATTGAATACCCCGGCAAACAAGGAGATACCACCGGTAACGCCATTTGTTTGCGTAGTTGCCGCTTCACATGGAACAGGGTTTGGTCCGCCACCGCCATTCACGGTAATGGTTACCTGCACGCGACTTGCTGCCGGGCAGCCGTTGGAAGATACGGCTTCAAGGTAGTAAGTCGTTGTAGCAGTTAACGGAGGCGTAATGAATATCGGGCCTGTGTAGACAGGTGTAGTACCATTTGCAGAAGTATACCAGTTGAAGGTGATATTGGCTTCAGAAGAACTCGCAGTCAGTACCGCGGTCTGCCCGCTGTTTACAGTCGTGGCGGATGCCTGAACCTGCGGCAATGCCGGCAATGGCTTGGTTGTTACAGGCACTGCCTTGCGGGTGCTGTTAACACAAGTACCATTTGATGCTTCAACATAATAAGTAATATTAGCGGTGACAGCAGGTGTCGTGAATTGTGCGCCAGTGGCGATAGCAGTACCTCCGGTTGCAGTTGTAAACCAGCTGTAAGTCACACCGGCTACAGGGGAAGTCACGGAAATGACTGCTGTAGAGCCTACACATACTGATGGCACTGCAGCCACAACCGGTACTGCCGGTGTATTGGCTACGGTGACTTTAACAGGAAACCGTTCTGGATTTGAGCAACCCGCTTTACTTACTTCAATGTAATAAGTGGTAGTCGCATTCAACACTGGAGTGCTGTAGGTTGATCCGGTCTGCAAAAGTGTGCCGCCGGTAGGAGCACTGTACCATTCGAGGGTAGTGCCCCCGTTTGCTGTTGCTGTTAATACGGCGCTGTTTCCTGAGCAGATGTTCAGTCCCGCTGCGGCGATGGTAGGGTTCGGATAGATGATTTCGGCACCGTAAATGCTCAGGTTGCTGAGTGCGGACACGAGTGCACCAAAGCTTATTTCTACGCGGTCAAAAGTGGCGC
>SEAD01000341.1 GCA_004173355.1 Chitinophagaceae bacterium
CCCTAGTGCCATCGCAGCAAATAATAATTTTTTGTTCATGGTCTAGATTTCTTTGTTCGAAAACAGAACAACTTGATGCCATTTTGGTTTCCGCTAATTGGGTCCCTCTCCAAATGTAGTTTGGGAATGTGTGCTTAGCTGTCGGTAATGGGATTTGGTCTTAGAGCTGCTTCCGCGATTCGCCTTAGGTTATATTCCGACTATAGGCGTTGATCCTGGAATGGAATGATGCATTAGTGGCTACAGGGGTTTTAAGGTGAACCTTCCACTTTCGTTGTAGGTAATTCCTTCGACCCTGCTGGTCAGAATAAGCTCATCCTGCTGCAGCTGATAACCGTATTCGCCGGTAGTTTGAGGCAACTGGAAAGTGATCCTGTCCCCGGTACGCTGATAGGTGCCGTTTCCCTCGTAGGTCAAAAACTTTCCCTCGGCGGTAAACTCAAAGAACATTTCCCTGTTATCAACGGTATTTGATTGGGGTTTGAGGTTGGGATGGGGATTGCCCGACTTGTCGGTGTACTGCCTTTCGATTTTGTGCAAAAACCATCTTTTATGCAGGGGGTCTGGTAGGTTGCCCTCTTTTTTCTTGCATCCGGCGGCCATTCCGGTGATCAGTAACAGGTAGAACAGTATTCTTTTCATAAGCTTTATTTGTCCCTTTAAACAGCAGCAGCGCTGAATTGTTCTAAGCTGCAGCAAAACAGCAATGCTCTGCCTTTTACGCTCATAGAGGGTTTTTAAGTCGGGATTTCTGGCATTTGTCCGATATATTCTTCGCACTGGCAACATGTTGAAAACCATTTATCAGCCAAGGTGTTTAACGCGTGTGTGCTGTGATCCGGTACGCAACCGACGATTATGCAAAAACTGACCAATATCTTAGTTTCCGGAACTACCGGCACGACCTTTATGACTGCCTGCAGTGCCCTGATGTCGCTTATCCCCGAGCAGGAGTTTCGTGAGCCCGAACAGTTGAGCAAACTTGTGGGAAGGGTTGCTCCTTGGCTTTCCAGACCGGCAAGGGTAGTGGGCGGTTGGGGAGCGCACTATGCAATGGGATTTTTGTTTGCAACGGTCTACGTTGAACTGTGGGATAGGAAGATGATTGAACATTCGGTAAAAAACGGGATTGTTCTGGGGATACTAAGTGGGCTGTTGGGCATGCTCATCTGGAAGGCGACTTTCAGCCTGCACCCCCTTCCGCCCAACAACAGGAAGTTCGATTTCTATTTGCA
>SEAD01000207.1 GCA_004173355.1 Chitinophagaceae bacterium
GGTTAATGGTGCCTTCCATAAAGTCGCCCGTGTAAAAAGGAAACCGGAAAGTAAGGAAAGCCGCTGCCGCAGAGAGCAACAGCCAGAGAGTCTGCTGGCGCTGGATCATAAATCTCGTTTATCAGTAAGGTTTAAAATCAGAGTTCAGGATAAAGGGGGAATGATTTCATGAATGTTTTCACATCCGCCTTTACATCTGCTATCACTTTTTCATCATCGGCATTGGTCAGCACCTTATCAATCATTGACACCACGGTTTCCATATCCGTTTCCTTCATGCCCCTTGTGGTAATTGCCGGTACGCCCACGCGGATCCCGGAGGTTACAAACGGCGACTTGTCATCAAAAGGAACCGCGTTTTTATTCAGCGTGATATGTGCTTTATCGAGTGTTTCCTGTGCCTTTTTACCCGTCAGGTTTTTATTGCGCAGGTCAATCAGCATAAGGTGGTTGTCGGTACCATTGCTGATCAGGTCATACCCGCGGCTGTTCAGCGCGCTGGCCATTGCCTGTGCATTGGAAATAACCTGTTTTGCATACACGGTGAAATCATCGGAGAGGATTTCGCCGAAAGCGACTGCCTTTGCTGCGATCACGTGTTCCAGCGGACCGCCCTGTGTGCCCGGGAATACGGCAAGGTCAAGCAGCTGGCTCATGGTGCGCAGGTTGCCTTTTGGGTCCTTTACACCCCAGGTGTTTTCAAAATCATGACGCAACATGATGATACCCCCACGCGGGCCGCGTAATGTTTTGTGCGTTGTGGAGGATATGATATGGCAATGGTCAAACGGATCATTGAGCAATCCTTTCGCAATCAGGCCGGCGGGGTGTGCGATATCCGCAAACACAACGGCGCCGATCTTGTCAGCCACTGCACGGATGCGGGCATAATCCCAGTCGCGGCTGTAGGCCGAGGCACCACAGATAATCATTTTGGGTTTTTCGCTCAGCGCGATGGATTCCAGTTGTTCGTAATCAACCAGTCCGGTATCTTTTTTAACCCCGTAGAACAGGGCATTATAGTTTTTGCCGCTGAAGTTGGCAGGACTGCCATGTGTAAGGTGCCCGCCCATGCTCAGGTCCAGCCCGAGAATCTTGTCACCCGGTTTTACCACCGCGAGGAAAACCGCGGCATTGGCACTGGCCCCGCTGTGTGGCTGGACATTGGCCCAGCTGGCGTTAAAGACCTGTTTCAGGCGATCGATCGCGAGGGATTCAATCTGGTCAACCACTTCACAACCACCATAATACCGTTTGCCGGGATACCCTTCCGCATACTTGTTGGTCGGTACGGTACCCATTGCCTGCATTACCTGGAAGGAAGTGAAGTTTTCCGATGCGATCAGTTCGATCCCGTGACGCTGGCGATCAAGTTCCTGGTCAATAAGGTCGAAAACCTGTGTGTCTTTTGTCATAACGAACCACCTACTGGGGTATTTGGAGATATAAATTGCGTTAATGATGCTTCATCCCACGGGGAGACCAGCAATTCAGAGGGTGCAAAAATAGGCCAGCGGGAGCTAGGATCGTGTTTGCCGGGCGGATTTTTGTTTGATGCAAATTCCCTACTTTCGTCTGCTCTTATTGTACCAAAAAACAATTCCCCTAAATGGGGTCAGGGCATGAAGGCAATCATACCGGTAGCGGGCGCAGGCACAAGGTTGCGACCTCATAGTTATACTCAACCAAAAGCATTGATCCCCCTTGCCGGTAAAACGGTATTGAGCATCCTCATCGACCAGATGCGCGAGGCGGGCATCCATGAATTCATATTTATCGTAGGTTACCTCGGTGACAAAATCAGGGATTATGTCAAATCCGAATACCCCGACCTCCAGGCTCACTACATCCAGCAGATCGACCGGCAGGGTGTGGGCCATGCCATCAAGATCACCCGTGAATATGTCAACAACGACGAAGTACTGGTTGTGCTGGGTGATACCATCTGTGAATACGATATCAATGATGTGGTGAACAGTCCGTGTTCCATGGTAGGTGTGAAAAAAGTAGATGACCCGCGCGACTTCGGTGTAGCCGAACTCGACGAGGACGGGTTTGTCAGCCATGTGGTGGAAAAACCGCAGATCCCCAAATCAAACCTCGCACTGGTCGGGATTTATAAGATCAAGGAAAGTGCGCAGCTGTTCGAATGCCTGGAGAATAACTACCTGCAGGGCCTCCGGAGCCACGGGGAATACAGTCTCACCGATGCCCTCGACTGCATGCTGCAGAAAGGCGTTAAGATAAAACCGTTCCGCGTGGAAAGCTGGTTTGATTGCGGACGGAAGGATACCCTGCTTGAATCGAATGCCACGCTGCTGAAGAAATTTGGCCCCCGGCTGGTGGATGAAGGGTTTGAGAATACCGTGATCATCCAGCCGGTAAGCATCGGCAAAGGGTGCAGCATTACCAATTCCATCATTGGTCCGAATGTAAGTATCGGGGAAAACACCCACGTGAATGATTCAATCATCCGCAATTCCATTATCGGTTCATTCTCGAACCTCGTGGATATTGTGCTGGAGTCGTCCATCATCGGCAGCGACACCGGACTGAAAGGAGAAACGCGTACACTGAATATCGGGGACAATACCAATATCGATCTCGGTTAAACCGGTTCCGTGGTTTTCCCGGCATCGATCACCTCTTTTTCTTTTTCCAGTTCGGCACGGCTTGTAAATTCCTTTGACCGGTACACAAACCAGAGTCCCGGCAATGCAGCCATGGTGGACAGGATATAAAAACAGAAACTGGCTGATACGGCTGTGGCTTCATCGAGAAAAAGGATGGGTGCCAGCCGGACCATTACATACTCCCTGAGTCCCAGCCCGCCGACACTTACCGGCAATACCGTAGCAATCGTGGATACCAGGAAACTGAAGATGTAGGGCAGGTAATTCCCTTCGGCCTTCAGTCCGGTTAGTATGCAGGCCATCGCCACGCACTGGATCGATTGCACCACAAGTGCACGGGAGATGGCTTTGGGAAAATAGGATGCATAACTGCGCAGCAGGATCCGCCAGGCAAGGTAAAACGCAAGGGCAGCAGCGATGATATATGCTGCCGGCCAGCCGGGTGTAATCCCCAGTACCGGCAGGAAAAAGACAGCGATCGCCCCGAGTATGGTGATCGCCCATAATCCACTGGCCCGGTCAAATAAAAAAGCCATCAGCAGTGATTTGACCGGAGTGCCGAATTTCCGGTGCAGCAGGTAAAGTTTATACCCATCGCCGCCGATACCACCGGGAAGGAACACATTGTAAAACATCCCCAGCAGGTAGAGCCGCACGTTGAACCAGAACTGCAGCGGCAATCCCATTTTTTTAAGCAGGCCGTACAGCCGCCAGGAGGAGATGCCCTGAGAAAATAAATACAGCAGCAGGGCAAGGATAAACCAGGCGGGGTTGCCGCGCCCGATCGTGCGACTGACCGTCACCAGGTCGATCTTCTGGAATACCAGGTATACCAGGACAACGGTAAACGCTGTCTTGGCAACAGTCTTAAGTATGTTTAGGTATTTCGTTCTTGCCATGGATGAGTCTCCTTACCTGGTATGTTTTCCTTCCGGATCCTTCAAAATAGTTGCGGATGCTGACTTCTGTGAGGATCCCGATCGTGATCAGCTGGATCCCGCCAAGCAGGAAGATCAGGCCAAGTATCAGGATTGGTTTACCCCAGATATCATGTCCGAGCAGTTTGAGTACCAGCAGGTACAGGTTGATCAGCAAGCCGATACCGAGTGCCACAAAACCCATGGTCCCGAAAAGGTGCATTGGCTTCTGGATGTATTTCCGGAAAAACACCATCGTGATCAGGTCGGCCATCACTTTGAATGTCCGGTTGAGACCATATTTCGATTTGCCGTGCAGGCGGGCATGGTGTTTTACATCCACCTGGGTGATACTGGCTCCCTGCAGTTTGGCAAGCACCGGGATAAAGCGGTGCATTTCCCCATAGATCCCGAGGTCTTCGGCAATTTCGCGTTTGAATACTTTCAGCGTGCATCCGTAATCCTTGATGTGCACACCGGTCATGCGGCGGATGATGGCGTTGGCGATTGCCGAAGGTATTTTCCTCAGCACTGCGCCATCCTTGCGGTTCTTCCGGTTGCCAGCCACCACATCCCAGTCTTCCGCTTTCAGTTTTTCCAGCATCGGGGGGATATCGGAGGGATCATTCTGCAGGTCACCATCCAGCAGGGCGATGTAGGTACCCGTGGCATGGTCGATACCCGCGGTCATGGCCGTACTCTGCCCGTAGTTGCGGCGTAGTTCAACCAGGAAAATGCGGTCCGTTGCCAGGTTCCGGATTTCCTTCTGGGTGTTATCCGAGGATCCGTCGTCCACAAAAATCACTTCATAATCTAATCCCGACAATGCGTCATCGAGTGCCTTTATCAACGGGGCAATATTCTCCCGTTCATTCATTACCGTAATAACAACGGATAATTCCTTCATAGTGCTGAATTAACCTGGCCAGCTGGCGCCAGAGGGGCGAAGTTAATGCGTTTGGGTCCATAAAAAAACGGTCCCGGTAATCCGGGACCGTTCCTTCCGGCGGCAATTTCATTAAACGATGCCGGCGAGTTCAAGACTTTTTTTCTTGAGCTTCCGGATTTCCACGTCCTCGATCACCGGATCGGCAGCCAGGATCAGCGATGTGTTGTTTTCTTTCCACCAGTTATTGTTTTTCAGTTCGGCGAATGCGATCACCCCGACCAGGTACTTGCGTTCTTCCAGTGCATGCCATTCCTCGATCCATTCAAACTTTTCACGCGGTACCACGGCAAGATTATCGAAGCTCACATACACCCGCAGGTAAAGGTCATCGGTCAGCTGCTGCGGCTGGTGGTGATAGAGTTTTTTGTATTCGTATCGGTACTGGTAACGCAATGCGGAGATATCACTCAGTACGGCAGATGCGGTGGGCAGGCTGCCTGCCCCTTTTCCGTAAAAGAATTGTTTATCGGCAAAACCACTTTCGATCACCACACCATTGTATTCATTTTTTACAAATGCCAGGTGGTCGGTTGCGGGGACAAACTGCGGAAGTATAAATGCGGCCACTTTGCCGTTCTGCAGTTTTTTGGCCTGTGCCACGAGTTTGATCTGCTGGCTTTTTTCACGTGCGATCACGGCATCATTTCCATGTACCTGGTGGATGCCGGTGAACAGGATATTTTCCGGTGCTTCGGTGATACCATAGGCATGCGTCAGCAGGAATGTCCATTTATTCAGCGCATCATATCCTTCCACATCCAGCCGCGGGTCACTCTCGGCAAACCCGAGCTGCTGGGCCTGGATCAATGCCTGTTTGAAATCTATCCCGTCCTCAAACATCCTGGTGAGGATATAATTGGTGGAGCCGTTTACAATGGCTTTGATCGAATGCAGCAGGTCATTGTCGTAGTATTCTTCCAGGTTGCGGATAACCGGGATGGAGGCGCAGGCGGCGGCTTCATAAAGGAAGGAGCGGCCTGTGCTTGCCTGCAGGTCGAGCAATTCATGCAGGTGTTCGGCAATCATTTTTTTACTGGCGCTTACCACATCCTTGCCATTGTTAAGTGCTGTACGCACGATATCGAATGCGGCCGTTGAATCATCGATCACTTCCACGATCACATTGATTTCCGGGTCATTGAGCAGCAGGTCGCGGTCGGTTGTAAACAACGCAGCGGGGGCGTTCCGTTTTTTTGCAGGATTCCTGATGCAGACTTTTTTCAACGTCGCGTTGAGGGAGGGAGTCTGCTGCAGCACCTTGTAAAGTCCTTCACCCACTACGCCAAATCCGAAAAGTCCGATCGTTAACCGTTTATGTGTTTCCATGTTGTATATATCAGGTCAGTTGACCATTTTTAGATTGTTGGATGCCCGGCTGTCGATAAATCCGGCCAGGGCCTGTTCAATTTTTTCGTATTCCAGCAGGAAGCCATCGTGCCCGAAATCGCTGGCGATGGATAACAGTCCTGCACCATTGA
>SEAD01000342.1 GCA_004173355.1 Chitinophagaceae bacterium
TCTGCGCATTTTTATTCCAAAAAAATGTACGGTCTGGCCAAACTTACCTCCAGTGCAGAAGATGAGCTGGATGCACTTCGGAAACTCACAGCAGTAGCACCACTCGGCGAATCAAGAATCCTGTTTGCGCGCTATCAGACACTTAATGACAGCCTGCAGTCCGCCCGCAACTCGGCAAAAAGCCAATTCGCGGTAATCCGCTTTGAATCGGAAAAAAATAAAGCCGAAAACCTGCTGTTGCAGGAAGACAATTCAAAAAAACGATTGCAGATCCTGAACCAGCAGGTGATGCTGGGCGGAAGTGTACTCGTTGCAGGATTGATCATCCTGGTTTCGATCCTGGTGTACCGCCGCAAAAAACAGGAAGCAGAACAGCGATCCCGGACGGCCATCAGGGAACACCAGCTGAAAATGTCGCAACGGGTCCATGATACGGTGGCAAACGGTCTTTACCGCATGATGAGTGAAATTGAACACCACGATAATTTTGAAAAGGAAGTGTTGCTTGATAAAATTGAAGAGCTGTATGAACGCTCCCGCGACATTTCCTATGACAACACACCGTCATCCGGCAGCGCCGCTGCAGAACTGGACCGGATCCTGGCGGCATTTGCCACCCCTAAAACTAAAATTTCTGCCGTTGGCAACCAGGAAGAACTCTGGAAAAATATCCCACCGTCATTTGTCAAAGAACTGGAGCAGGTGCTTCAGGAACTGCTAGTCAACATGAAAAAACACAGTGAGGCACAGCACGTTGTGCTTCATTTCCAACACTCAGGCCAACTCCTGGAAATTACCTACAAGGATGATGGGATCGGCTTCCCTGCAAACTTCGACAAAGGGAATGGCCTCCGGAGTACGGAAAACCGTATTCTTAAAATTGGCGGGCAGGTTACTTTCACGTCCGGAACGCCTGAGGGCGCAGAAATTAAAATCATTGTTCCAATCCTTAGCCAATGATCAGAAAGGTCCTGATAGCAGAAGATCACCAGAGTGCAAACATTTCCATCCAGCGAACGCTTGAGCAGATGGACGTGCGCGATATTGACTATGTATATTACTGCGATGATGCATTGTCAAAAATTAAAACGCAGCAAAAAAATGGAAAATCGTACGATCTCCTGATAACTGATCTTTCCTTTGAACAGGATTATCGTGCGGTCAGGATCTCCGGCGGGGCTGCATTGATTGCCGCAGCCCCGCCGGAGATCCTGACCGCACGATAATCCTGTTC
>SEAD01000068.1 GCA_004173355.1 Chitinophagaceae bacterium
TGATCATCGTAAATGTTCTGTTACTCATAATATTATTTTTTGCGGGGCAAAAATAGGGGAAAGATCACTTACCTTCGCTGCCGCCTGATGAAACCAATACAAGAAATATTTCCCCTGCTGGCCCGGCCCGTTAAAGTGGTAATCACCATGCACCAGAAACCCGATGCAGATGCGATGGGTTCTTCCCTGGCGCTTGCTGGTTTCCTGAAAGGTCTCGGGCACTCGGTTACTGTGATTTCCCCCACTAACTGGGCCAAATGGCTCGACTGGATGCCCGGATGCCGGGAAGTGCTTGATTATGAGAGCATGCGACCAAAAGCGGAAACGGCACTGGCCGAAACCGACTGGCTGTTCTGCCTCGACTTCAACATTTTCCACCGGACAAAAAACCTGGCACCCAGACTCCAGGAACTGGATTGTGTAAAGGTGCTTATCGACCACCACCGCGAGCCGGATACGCCTTCATTTACGTATGGCATCAGCGATACCGCCAAAAGCTCCACCTGCGAGATGATCTATGATTTTATCGTGGACTCAGGGCATGCCGACAGCATCACGGAAGGTATCGCCGAATGCATATACGCCGGGGTAGTATCAGATACCGGTTCCTTCCGTTTCCCTTCGGCAAAATCGAGTGTGCATACGCTTGTCGCACACCTGAAAGAACGGGGGCTCGAGCACTCCAAAGTACACGAACGGCTTTTTGATAATTTCCTCGAGAACAAAGTCCGTTTTACCGGCCACGTGCTGCTCAACCGGATGGAGATTTTTTACGAATACAATACTGCACTGATCGCCATTCCCAAATCTGACCTGCTCCGGTTTTATATTAAAACGGGTGATACGGAAGGGCTGGTCAATTTCCCGCAGTCCATCCAGGGCATCAAACTGGTAGGCCTGGTGATTGACCGGGACGAGGAACGCAAATGGAGTTTCCGCAGCAAAGGGGATTTTGATACCAATACTTTCGCGCGCACCTATTTTGAAGGTGGCGGCCATTATAATGCTTCCGGGGGACGCAGCAGCGACTCGCTAGATGTGACCGTTGAGAAGTTCATTGCGGCAATGAAAGCCAATAAACATTTATTACAATAAACAAAACATGAAAAGGATCCTTTCGTATTCACTGACGATGATTGCCCTGGTGGCACTGACTGCATCCTGCAGTAACACCAGCTTCAAAAAAACTAAAAGTGGTCTCCTGTACAAGATTATATCTTCCGACAGCAAGGACTCCGTGGTAAAACCGAACCAGTGGCTGAAACTGAATTTCGTCCAGAAACTGAATGACTCCCTGCTGCAGACCAGCTATGGCAAGTCACCGGTGTATGTAAAAATCCCGCCCACTACCTCCGCTGATTACAGCCCGATGGAAATTTTTGCGTTGCTGAAAAACGGCGACAGCGCAGTGGCGGTGATGCTGATTGATTCCCTGCTTTCCAAAGGCCTGATGCAGCAGATGCCTCCGTTCATGAAAAAAGGCGACAAAATCAACTGGGGTTTCAAAGTAGTCTCTGTATTTGATAACGACAGCCTGTATACTGCCGACCAGAAAGCGGAGTATGACAAGGATGCACCGCGCCGCGAAAAAGCAGAAGCGGAAGAGATGGCGAAGATGAAACAGCAGATGAAAGAACGCCGTGATGCAGACGAAGCTGAAATGGAAAAATCCGGTGAAGCTGCCAAAGGTATCCAGGCCATGCAGGCTTATCTCCAGGGTAAAAATATCCAGGCGCAGCAGGTTGGCAAAGGTACTTTCGTAGTCGTTAAACAACAGGGTACTGGTGCACAGGCTGGCGATGGCAAGTATGTAACCGTTACTTACTCCGGTCGTTTCCTTCGCAACGATTCTACATTTGATGCCGGTTCATTTACCCGCAGGCTTGGCCAGGGCGAACTCATCTCCGGTATGGAAGAAGGTCTTGCTGCATTCAAACAAGGTGGCAAAGGGGTACTGTACATTCCAGGCTTCCGTGCCTATGGTGCCAATCCGCAACCGGGCTCACCTATCAAACCTTTTGACCCGCTGATCTTCGATGTGGAAGTGACAAGTGTAAGTGATACAACGTCTGCTGCCAGCGATATCCGTCCCGGTCAACGTTAACAAAAATTAAGAGTTTATTATTGACATCGGTTGATGGAATAATGAAATTTATACCTGATCTTTACACCGTCTTGCATCCGCGCAAGGCGGTTTTTTTTTGAACGGATTACGCAGAAAGGTCCCGTTTTTAGTCCAAGATCCGGTGTTCGTCCCCCTGAAGCTACCCAACCCATAGAACCTTTATTCCCGTACTGAATTTTATATTTAATCCAATTGCATTGAAAGGCATGGTAACAGCCCAATCGGCCTGATTACAATTTATAAGCACCGGCATGCCGGTGCTTTTTTTATCTGGCTGATTGGTACGCGCCAAAAAGTTTTACGGCTTCCACCGCCTCCTTTACATCATGCACCCGCAGGATGGATGCACCATTCAGCAATGCTATTGTGTGCAGCACGGTAGAACCGTTGAGCGCTTCAGTAACATCGATGCCAAGTGTTTTATGGATCGTCCCTTTCCGGGAAAGACCTGCCAGCAAAGGCATATCGAAGATCCCGAACTGTCCGAGCTCACGGAGCAGGACAAAATTCTGCGGAATGGTTTTGGCAAAACCAAACCCGGGATCGATGATGATATCAGAAACACCGGATGTGCGCAGCATCGCTATTTTTTCTGTGAAATAACCCAGCAATTCCGGGACCAGTGCTTTGTATTTCGTGAGTTGCTGCATGGTCTCAGGCGTACCACGTGTATGCGTAAGGATATACGGTGCTTTCAGTGCGCCAGCGGCTGCAAACATACCGGGGTCCAGTGTGCCACCGCTTATATCATTGATGATCGATGCGCCGGCGGCAATGGCTTCACCTGCCACTTTTGCGTACCAGGTATCGATGGAAAGGATTGCCTGGGGGAATCGTTCGGCGAGCCTGCGGACCGGTTCAATCACCCGCCGCAACTCATCATCCGCCCCGACGGGCTGGCTACCCGGACGCGTGCTCTGCCCGCCGATATCGATAACGGACGCGCCATCCGTCATCATTTTCTCCGCCACGCGCAGCAATTTGTCGGTGGTCTGTGTGCGGCTGCCTTCGAAAAAAGAATCGGGGGTGATATTGATGATTCCCATGACCAGTGGCTGTTCCACCAGCAGCAGACGCCCTCTACAATTCAGGGTGAACATTGGCACTAGTTTGTTATTTTTGGAGTTAAAGATAGAAAGAACCGAAATGAGTGCGACAATTTCACAATACAATGAAGTAATCGGCGCCTGCCGCGATCTGTTCCTGAAAAAAACCAGCGATTACGGAACCGCATGGCGTGTGCTCCGCAACATCTCGATCGTGGACCAGATTTTTATCAAGGCCCTGCGGATCCGCACCATCCAGGAAAAAAGACAACAACGGATCCAGGACAATATCGCTGACGAATTCACCGGCATTATCAATTATGCAGTCATAGGGCTGATGCAGCTGGAGCTTGGCCCGGCCGATCCCGAAGAGCTGGGTATGGAGAGGGTCGCCTCCCTTTATGACGGACATGTCAGCACCACCCGCACTCTGATGGAAAACAAAAACCACGATTACGGGGAGGCATGGCGGAGTATGAGCCAGGAAAGTTTTACCGATCTGATACTGATGAAACTGATGCGCATCCGCCAGATCATTGCAAATGACGGGCGCACCATGGTGAGTGAAGGGATCGATGCCAACTATGCCGATATACTCAATTATGCGGTATTTGCACTTATACTGATGAATGAAAAACAGGCTGCATCCGCTGCAGCGTCAAACTGATCAAATGAAGATAATCACTGTCGTGCTGCGTATTCTTGTAGGGGTGCTGTTTATCTTCTCCGGCCTGGTGAAAGCCAATGACCCGCTGGGGTTGAGTTACAAGATGCAGGAATTTTTTGAAGTCTGGGGATTACACGGATTCGATGCGCACACCCTCTGGATGTCGGTGGCCATGAATGCGTTTGAAATCATCGCCGGCTTTGCGCTGCTGATCGGCTGGCGGATCCCGCTGATCAGCTGGCTGCTGCTGCTGCTCATCCTGTTCTTTACCTTCCTGACAGGTTATACATATGTCACCGGCAAACCGGTCAACTGTGGCTGCTTTGGTGATTGCCTGCCGATCAGCTCCAAAATTTCCTTCCTCAAAGATGTGCTGCTCACATTGGGTATAGCGGTTATTTTCTGGCGCAGGTATAAGATCAGGCCGCTTTTTGGCCGCCTGCCTTCGGGGCTGCTGATGGTCATTGCCACCCTGTTCGCGTTCTTTTTCCAATGGTACACACTTACCTATCTTCCTGTAGTAGACTGCCTGCCATTCAAAAAACAGAATAACCTGCCCGTGCAGATGCTGCCACCGCCCGGTGCGGTAACCGATAGTTTTGCGATCATGTTTGTTTATGAAAAAGGAGGGAAGGAATTTGAATTCGCCCCGGCGGAATTACCTGCTGATCTTGATACTTACAACTACGTGGACCGTCGCGATAAAATGGTGCGCCAGGGAAATGCGATGCCACCCATCAAGGGATTTGCACTGAGCGGACTCAGTGGCACGGACTCAACCGATATCATCCTCTCCGCACCAAGGGCCGTGTTGCTCTTCTGTGAAAATTTTGACAGGCCGGTGTCCGGATGGGGTGCCGGGTTTGAGGAAGTGTACAGGGCTGCAGTGGCCAAAGGAATCCCGGTATATGCGATCAGCAATACCAAGGACCTTGCACGTACACTCTTCCAGCCATTTGCCTTCCGGGATATCCCTGTATTCAGCTGCGACAATACTACCATCCGTACTGCGGCGCGGACCAACCCGGCTGTATACCTGCTGGAAAAAGGTACTGTGATCGAAAAAACCGGTCCGAAGCAAATGGACCGGATCACCCAACTCCTCCGCTGATGGCCCGTTTTATCCTCCGGAAATTCCTGTATGGCATCCTGGTATTACTGGGTGTGGTCATGCTGGTTTTTTTCCTGTTCCAGGGTTTCGGGGATCCATCAAGACTGGTTATGGGGCAATCGGGTGATTCAACCACGAGGGCCAATATCCGCAAAGACCTGTACCTCGACCAGCCACGATGGAAACAGTTCCTTTATTATCTCAATGATGTATCACCGCTGGCGATCCATCCTGTTGCAGATATCGAATCCAAACAGTTGCGTGGTTTTTTTATTGGTGCTGATACAAAAATCGGGATCAAGGTACCTTATCTCCGGCGCTCTTACCAGAGCAGGAGGGATGTCGGTTCAGTGCTCATGCAGGCATTGCCGGGCACATTGCTGCTGGCCTTTGCCGCGATGTTTATTGCTGTGGTGATCGGGATCCCGCTTGGGGTTACGGCCGCTGTGAAACAACACACCTGGATGGATTCGTCTGCCATTTTCACCAGCATTGTGGGTATTTCGGCACCGTCTTTTTTTATGGGAATCGTTATTGCCTATCTCTTTGGATTCCTGCTCAGTGATTATACCGGCCTGCATATTTCAGGCTCCTGGTTTGAGGTGGATGATATTACCGGTGAGCGCCGGCTGAGTTTCCAGAACCTGCTGCTGCCTGCCATCACACTGGGCATCCGGCCTCTTGCAATCATTACCCAGCTGACCCGTAGTGCCATGCTGGATGTACTGGACCAGGACTATATCCGAACGGCATATGCGAAGGGCCTGGGCAAACGCCGCGTTATCTGGAAACATGCTTTGCGTAATGCGCTGAATCCCGTGATCACGGCCATCACCGGCTGGTTTGCCGAACTGCTTGCCGGGGCATTCTTTGTGGAATATATTTTCGGATGGCAGGGCATTGGCAAGGTCACCGTTGATGCACTGGAGAAACTCGATTATCCTGTGGTAATGGGTTCCGTGCTGGTGGCCGCGTGTTTTTTTATCCTGGTAAATATGCTCGCCGATATTTTATACGGTATTATCGATCCGCGTGTACGGGTTCGTTAGTGTGCCGTCAGGTGCAGCACCAGCAGGCCGGTGCCCAATGCCAGTCCGATACTGATCAGCGTACCGATCACGAGGTATTCCGTTTTCTGTTCCGGACGGTCCTTCTCATTAAAGCGGAGTAATGCCTTTGCCGCTACCAGCAATCCCATCCCTTCATACTGTTCGTTCAGTACCATCACCAGGATGATCATCCGCTCGATGATGCCAATCCATTTCCCTGCCTGGCTCAGCGCTTCAGGATTTTCCAGTTTTTCCCGCCACTTCATGGTCAGCTGGCCAATCAGGATCCCCGCCGGCCATGCCAGGAATATAAATGCAGTCACCCTGATCCATCCATCGCGGTCGGCTTTCATTTTATCGATATATTCCATCAGGTCATTCCAGTTGTAAAACGCCACATACCAGCAGGCCAGGATCACCAGCAGGTGCATCAGCTGGTCGGCCAGGAAGTATACCGCTTTCAGTGGCTGGTAGCTCTTCCATGTATCAATAAGCGTATGGCTTATAAAGACCGTCAGCGCGACCGGCCAGTAAGCCGGACCGAGCAACAGTAATGCCATGCCGCCGGCTACCAGTGTATGGTAATAGAGTTCGGGTGCGCGGAAATGTTTTGCCCTGCGTTTTGTTACCCAACTGTCGGGTTGCAGTACAAAATCAGCCAGCAGGTGGGAGAGCAGCAGTTTGGTCAGCCAGGTAATTTCCATATGTCTCATTTGAAGAGTTCACCGTAAAGGAGCAGTAATTTACTCAATTCAGACCAACCGGCCGACTGCACATGTTTGTTAACCGTTGACTGCGACTTGCGGATTTTTTTCGCGGCTGCCGCCTGTGTGGTTCCTTCCAGCAGCAGTGAAATGACCCTGGCCTGCTTACCCGTCATTTCCCGGAATACATAGTCAGTAAACAGGGCCATCACTTCCAGCGTACGTGACCTCTCCGCATCGGCTGTTTTTATCAGCATCCGTGTGCCATCCGTTTTTGACATTTCTTCCAGTGCCCGTCCCGACAACACGAATGCTTCGCCGCTGGCCACACCCAGTTTCCGCACCGGCGTATTTACTTCCCCGATACCAATGGCCGCGCGGATATCATATCCCTGTCCATACTGCCGGGCTTCCATCCGCATTTTCAGCAGCAGCTTCAATGCATCGGCCGGATCTTTCAGGTATACCTGGAAACTGTCCCCGCGGTAGAACTCCCCCTTATAAGGTTCCATCAGCTGCGTCAGCTGCTGCACCAGTTTTTTTTCCTGCTGCTTTTCCAGCAGGGTGGAGTTAACGATATCGGCGGTGATTACTGCTGCTGCCATTGTATAACGGGCCCTTTTGATGGTTCCGCACCAAATATACAACATTCGCCTAAAAAGGCGAATATTTCAGATTATCGCCTAAAAAGGCGAATATTTATAATTATCGGCTATAAAGGCGAATTGAACGGATTATCGCCCGGAAAGGCGATAGCCTTACATGATGACCACTTCCCGCACCACAAGGTTGCCAAGGGCTTCATTCACGCGCTGGATGATTTTTTCCTTCTGGTAAGCGAGCTCCTGGCGGAGGGGGGCCACATTGGTGGTGACGATGAGACGGTCACCATAGAGCTGGAGTTTCTCGGTATAACGGGCAACGGTCTTGCCCATTACCTGTTCCCATACATCTTCAATCTGGAGTGCCTGGATATCACCCTTGAGCCGGCTCTTGTTCAGGAACAGCCGCATTGCCTCACCGATTGAATATTCTCCCATGCGGTAAAGATAAAAACTTCGGATGTCAGTCAAAGCAGGCAGGGGGGTGAAACCCAAAAGAAATCAGAGCAGGATCATCTCAAAGGGTTCACCGATGGATTCAAGCTGCAGGCGCAGCCGTTCTTCGCTGGTATCGGTGATAAATACCTGGCCGTCATTGGCCCGGCATACGCGCTCCAGCAGGCTGCCGATGCGTGAGCTGTCCAGTTTTTCAAAAACATCATCCAGCAGCAGCAGGGGAGCAAAACCTTTTTCCTGCCGCAGCACATCCATTTCGGCAAGTTTCAGGGCAAACAGCAGGCTTTTGCGTTGTCCCTGTGATGCAATACTCCGGAAGGGCATATCCCCCATGCGGATATCGATATCATCGCGGTGGATGCCGGCGGAACTGCGCTGGGCGGGAAGGTCTTTCGGCCGGGCCTGCTGCAAAAGGGTATCGAACCCGGTATCGAGCAGCTGGCTTTCATACAATAGCACCAGTTCTTCCTGCCGCCGGGCGATATCGATATAAATATTCCGGACTGCCGGGAGGAACGATACCAGGAAATCCCGGCGTTTGTCAAAAATATAATTACCGGGAACGGACAGCTGCTGGTCCAGCACATCCAGCAGGGCCAGGTTGCGGACACCGGTCTCGGCAAAGGTTTTGAGCAGTGAATTGCGCTGCTGCAGCACGCGGGTATACAGGATCAGCTGCTGGAGGTACACAGGATCAAGCTGGGAGAGGAGGGAATCGAGGAATTTCCGGCGTTCCTCCGGCCCACCCGTAATCAGCTGGGCATCATCAGGGGCAATCACCACGCAGGGATATCGCCCGATATGTTGCGAAAAACGATCATATGGCTGGTCATCCACGAGGAATTCCTTTTTCCCGTTTTCCCGGAGGATACAGGTCGCTTTTTCCTCATGGCCGTTGAGGGCAACGCGTCCATCCACCCGGAAACCGCTGCGCCCCTGCTGCACATTGGGGGCATCGGAGCGGGAAAAATAACTTTTGGTAAAACAGAGGTAATGCACGGCATCGAGCAGGTTGGTTTTCCCCACACCATTATTACCGCAGATCCCGACGATCCGGGACCCGACGGGCACCGAACGGTTCGTGTAATTCTTGAACTGGAAAAGGGAAATATGGCGGATCTGCAGCATATGGTTTGCAAGTTAAAGGCTGGGCACCAGACAACGGCGGACCACCCCAAAATCCCTAATAACCATGCTTTGACGTTTCCCCATCTTTCCCTTATTTTTGCCTCCCGTTTGAACGGGATTAATCTCAAAAATTCTGCCTTGGCAACTAAATTTTCCAAAGAAACCTACCTGTACTGGTACGAACTGATGCAGCTCATCCGCCAGTTCGAGCTGATGTCCGAAGAAAAGTATAAAATGGAAGGCAAGATCCGTGGGTTCTTCCACGCCTATATCGGGCAGGAAGCAATTGCCGCGGGTTGTATGACCGCCACCAAACCGGAAGACAAATTCATCACGGCATACCGCGACCACGGCCTGGCAATTGCCAAAGGCGTATCGGTTGACAGCTGTATGGCTGAACTTTATGGCAAGGCAACGGGCTGCGCAAAAGGCAAAGGTGGCAGCATGCACTTTTTCGGTAAAAAAGAAAACTTCTTTGGCGGTCATGGTATCGTAGGCGCACAGATCGGCACCGGTGCCGGCCTGGCATTTGCCGAACAATACCGTGGTACGGATAACGTGGTGCTCTGTTACTTCGGTGATGGTGCGGCACGCCAGGGTATCCTGCATGAGAGCTTTAACCTGGCCATGCTCTGGAAACTGCCGGTGATCTTCATCTGCGAAAACAACAACTACGCGATGGGTACGTCAGTAGCACGTACCTCCAACGTAACCGATATCTACAAACTGGCCGATGGTTATGAAATGCCTTCCGATGTAATCGATGGCATGCAGCCTGAAGCAGTACACGAAGGTGTCTCACGTGCCGTTAAACGTGCGCGCGAAGGGGATGGCCCGACACTGCTTGAAATCAAGACCTACCGTTACAAGGGGCACTCCATCAGTGATCCGCAGAAATACCGGACCAAGGAAGAGGTGGACGAATACAAGGGCAAGGACCCATTGATCGTCATCCGACAGACTATCTTCGACAACAAATTTGCCACCGAAGAAGAACTGGCAGAGATCGACAAACGTGTTGAAGACAAAGTGGTGGCTTCCGTGAAATTTGCCGAAGAAAGCCCATGGCCGGATGACGATGAAGTACTGAAGGATGTGTATGTGGATAAGGAATATCCGTTTATCGTTGACTAATTGTTTTTTACCAATACTAACCACCCTTTTTGAAGGGAAAGAATAACAACCTACAATCAATCGTAATGTCAGAGACTATCAATGTACAGGATGTAACAAATGACCCGGCTGCGAAAGCGAAGGATTTCTTCACACGTAACAGCAAGGTAATTCTCGGTGTTGGCCTGGTACTGCTGCTTGCCGTCGGCGGTTACTATGTTTACAAACATTTCTTCCAGGGACCAAAAGAAGAGAAGGCATCAAATGCCATCTTCAAGGCGGAATCCTATTTCCGTGCCGATTCACTGAACCTCGCGCTCAATGGCGACGGACAGAATCCCGGTTTCCTCAAAATCATCAGCAACTATGGTGGTACCAGCGCGGGTAACCTTGCCAAATATTATGCAGGTGTGTGTTATGTGCGCCTCGATGATAACGCCAACGCAGTAAAATACCTGAAGGACTTCAGCACCGATGCAAAGCAGGTACAGCAACGTGCGTACAGCCTCCTGGCTGATGCGTATGCGGACCTCGGACAGAGCAAGGATGCCCTGGAATACTACAAGAAAGCTGCCGGCCAGTTTGAAGAAGACGAAAACGCTGCGGCTGAAAACCTCTTCCGCGGTGCCTACCTCGCACAACGTGTAATCAAGGACAACGCTGAAGCAATCAAACTTTACAAGGAACTCAAGGAAAAATTCCCCGGTTCAACACAGGCGTCCGATGCGGACAACTACCTCGCACAGCTGGGAGTATACAACGTAAACTGATTATGGCTGACGTAAATAAAAGTCAACTGTTACAGGCAACTACAGGCATTCTCAATCGGGATGCCTGTATTGTTTTGGTCAAAACAGAATGGAATGCAGCGATCGTGGATGAACTGGAGCAGGGCTGCCTGCGGGTGTTCGCGCAGCAGGAACATGTCACCGTAGTTACACTCACCGTTCCGGGCGCAGTGGAGATCCCCTTCCTGATCCAACGGTATTTCCGGGAAAAAACCGGTAGTCCCAGACCCGATGCCTTTATCGCGCTGGGATGCGTGGTGCGGGGTGATACACCCCATTTTGAATACGTATGCAATACCGTGACTGAAGGGGTACTGCAACTCAACCTTACACTGCCCGTGCCGGTGGTTTTTGGGGTACTGACCGTAAATACGGATGAACAGGCCCGGGAACGCATCGGCGGTAAACACGGCCACAAGGGTGAAGAGGCTGCCGTCACCGCCCTTAAAATGATTGCACTGAACCGCGATATAACCTGATTGATTCCCCGGTATGGATGTACAGCTTTTTATTCCCTGTTTTGTGGACCAGCTCTTTCCGGACACCGCTTTCAATATGGTGAAAGTGCTGGAGAAAGCGGGCTGTACCGTCAGCTATAATGCCAACCAGACCTGTTGCGGCCAGCCGGCCTACAATGCCGGTTTCCAGGAAGAAAGCAAGCAGGTCTGCCAGAAATTCCTGCGCGACTTCAAGGGGGAGGAATTTATAGTGGCCCCGAGTGCCAGCTGCGTGGGTTTTGTCAGGAACTATTATCCCGAACAACTCGGCAACTCTTCGTTCCATCACGAGGTGATCAGCACCGGTAAACGCCTTTTCGAATTCTCCGAATTCCTGGTGCAGGTACTGAAGAAAGAAAAACTGGGTGCAGAGCTGCAGGGAAAGGCCACCTATCATGACAGCTGCGCGGGTTTACGGGAATGCAGGATCAAGGAAGAACCACGCAAACTGCTCAGCCAGGTAAAAGGCCTTGAGATGGTGGAGATGCAGGATGTGGAAACCTGCTGTGGTTTCGGCGGTACATTCGCCGTAAAGTTTGAACCCATTTCAATCGGTATGGCGGAACAAAAAGTGGAGAATGCGGTGGCGACCGGGGCAGATTATATCATCTCCACGGATATGTCCTGTCTCATGCACCTCCAGGGGTATATCAGCCACAAACAATACCCCATCCGCACCATGCACCTGGCCGATGTACTGGCACAGGGATGGTAAAAAAAACGGCCGCATCCTGTGGGGACTACGGCCGTTACTCAAAAATCAACTGCTACTTATTTGGGAAGTGACACGTGATCCGTTACATGGATCACTCCATTGCTCTGGTACACATCAGCGATGGTTACCTTTGCTTTTCCGCCCATTTCATCCATGATGACAATATCTTTTCCTTCCATTGAGGCCCAGAGTTTACCCCCGGCAACGGTTGTGAGTTCAGCTTTGCCATTTCCTTTTTTGATCCATTTTGCCAGTTCCTTTGAATCGACACGACCCGGAACCACATGATAGGTAAGCACGGTTGTGAGTTTCGCCTTGTTTTCAGGTTTGAGCAAAGTCTCAACAGTACCTGCAGGTAACATTTCAAAGGCTGCATTCGTAGGTGCAAATACAGTGAACGGACCTTTACCCTGGAGGGTTTCCACGAGACCGGCGGCTTTTACTGCTGCCACCAGGGTAGTATGGTCTGCCGAATTGATGGCATTCTCCACAATATTCTTTGAAGGATACATGGCGGCACCACCCACTTCAACTGTTTTTTCATTCATTTTTGTCTGGGCAAAAGAAGCGTTCAGGGACATTGCCGCGAATAACGCGAGTCCTGCTTGTTTAAAGCGATTCATAAATTTTTGATTTTAGTATTGTGAAAGGTCCGGCCGCACCACAACTGTTGTATGCATCCGGCTACATCACATACGGGTACTGTTCCTTATCCGGATTGCAAGGGGGGAAAGTTTTTTAACCGTTCGGGTTTATATTTGGGGAATAACCAATCATACATGGCATACTGGCTCATCAAATCAGAACCTTTCAAATACAGCTGGGAACAGTTCGAAAAAGATAAACGCGCCACATGGGACGGTGTGCGCAACTATGGCGCAAGGAATAACCTCCGCGATATGAAAAAAGGTGACCAGGTTTTTTTTTACCACAGCAACGAGGGACTCGAAATTGTGGGTATCGCAAAAGTGGTGAAGGAAGCATTCCAGGATCCGACAACCGAAAACCCGGCATGGCTGGCAGTGGAATTTGCCCCGTTGAAAAAATTGAAAAAACCGGTTACGCTTGCACAGATGAAAGCGGATCCGGCATTGGCGCAGATGTCGCTGATCCGGCTCAGCAGGCTTTCCGTTGGTGCCATCACGGAACCGGAATGGAACCACGTACTGGGACTCGCAGGTTCCTGATACCGTTACAAACCCGGGACAACCGGCACTGACGACTACCTGTTGTCCTTAAAATGCTTCCCATGAGTTTACTGATCATCGCCATCTGCATCACCGTACTCGTATTGCTTGTCAGCTGGGCGAAGATCCATCCCTTTCCGGCATTCCTGCTGGTATCTGTCATGGCAGCCATCGCACTCGGACTGCCATTGCACCGGATTCCCGCATCACTTGAGAAGGGGATAGGGGATGTGATGTCTTCCCTGCTGATCCTGCTCAGCTTTGGGGCCATGTTTGGCAAGATCGTCGCCGACAGCGGCGCAGCGCAGAAAATTGCTGCCGTTATGATGCGGATTTCCGGACCGGCAAGGATCCAGTGGGCCATGGTGGTCGTAGGTTTTATCATCGGTATCCCCTTGTTCTACGGTGTCGGGTTCGTACTGATGGTACCGCTGATTTTTTCCATTGTATACAAATACCGCCTGCCGGCTGTATGGATCGGATTACCCATGCTTTCCGCTTTATCAGTCACCCACGGATTCCTGCCTCCGCATCCCTCGCCTTCGGCACTGGTAGTGCAGTTTGGTGCCAACATGGGACTGACCCTGCTGTACGGCATCATACTGGCCATCCCGTCGATTATTATTGCAGGGCCATTCTTCGCCCGCTTCCTGAAAAATATTCCATCGCAGCCACTGCGCACCCTGGTAGCGGACGAAATGCCCGAAGAAGCGCTGCCGGGTTCCTTCAATAGTTTTTTTACCGCGTTACTGCCGGTGTTGCTGCTGGCGGTGACTGCCTTGCTCCCGGTGTTGATGCCCCGCCTTGCAAAAAATGAACTGGTCCTGTTTTTTAGTTCGCCCTCCGTGGTACTGATGATATCGCTGATCTATGCCACCATTTCGCTTGGTCTCAAACGCCGACGTACCATGTCATCCGTCATGGGCACCTATTTGGATGCAGCAAAAGATATCGCACCCATCCTGCTGATCATTGCCGGCAGCGGTGCATTGAAACAAGTACTGACTGACACCGGCATGAGCTCCGCTATAGCCCTAATGCTGCAGGATATGCCATTCCATCCGCTTGTACTTGGCTGGCTGATTGCGGCAATGATCCGGATCTGTGTGGGATCTGCAACGGTCGCCGGATTAACTACGGCTGGCATCATCCTTCCGCTCATGACCGCAACCGGAACCGACCCGAACCTGATGGTGCTGTCAGTAGGTGCAGGAAGTCTTGCATTCTCCCATGTGAATGATTCGGGGTTCTGGATGTTCAAGGAATACTTCAACCTCAGTATAAAAAATACAATGGTTTCGTGGTCAGTCATGGAATCGATTGTTGCCATCGTGGGACTCATCGGTGTACTGCTGCTGAACCTTTGCATCAGCTGAACCGGCTATAGCCCCACCCGGGAGTTCCGGAATATTTAACAGGCTGCAAGGTTACCTTTCTGCCGTCTGCGGTATGAATCAGTAAATGATCAGCCCTGTAATTACCCGGCCGGGATTTATGGAATGATCCGACACCCGCTTCTCCTTATAACAAATCAGATTAACCATGAACAAACTCCTGGCTGCAGGCTTACTGTCTGCTGTAATACTTTGCTGCGCCTGCGATAACCGCCGGACGACCGATACTACCAAAGACTCGGAAACACGAAATGTCACCCTGTTACCAATCAATGAAAGCCAGCACAAAGGCATAGTGGTGACCACTGATGGTTTGGCGGAGGAACCAGCCAACCAGGAAGCGATAGCGGATGCGGCAATCGCAGCACCTGCAGAGGAAAGCTACCAGCGGATCATTGAAAACAGGTTTCTCCGCGCTTCAGAAAACCCGCTCAGCACTTTCTCCATTGATGTGGATGCCGCATCATACAGCAACCTTCGACGCATGTTGCAGGATGGATTCCTGCCACCCGCCGATGCAGTCCGGATTGAGGAAATGGTGAACTACTTCCGGTACGATTACGCGACACCCACCGATAACCATCCCTTTGCTATCCATACCGAAATCTCGGATGCTCCGTGGAACGGTAAACACAAACTCGTAATGATCGGATTGCAGGGTAAAAAAATCAGTACGGAAAACCTGCCGCCGGCCAATCTGGTGTTCCTCGTGGATGTATCGGGTTCCATGGAATCGGAAGACAAACTCGGGCTGGTGAAAGCATCCCTGAAAATGCTGGCCGGAGAACTCCGCAAAAACGACAAGGTGTCCATCGTGGTGTATGCGGGAGCAGCCGGTGTTGTATTGGAGCCTACTTCGGATAAAAGGAAAATCGTGGATGCCCTGGAAAGGCTCAGTGCCGGTGGTTCCACTGCCGGATCAGCGGGACTACGGCTCGCCTATAAAACCGCGCGCGAAAATTTTTCCAGAGAAGGCAACAACCGGGTGATCATCTGCACCGATGGTGACTTCAACGTGGGCGAAAGCAGTGATGAAGCCATGGAACGACTTATTGAAAAAGAACGCGAATCAGGTGTGTTCCTTACCGTACTTGGTTTTGGTACCGGCAACTACCAGGACGCAAAGATGCAGGTGCTTGCGGGCAAAGGCAACGGCAACCATGCCTATATCGATGGGATCATGGAAGCAAAAAAAGTGCTCGTCAATGAATTCGGGGGAACACTTTTTACCATTGCAAAAGATGTAAAACTCCAGGTTGAATTCAACCCGGCAAAAGTACGTGGCTACCGGCTCATCGGCTATGAAAACCGGATGCTTGCCGACGAGGATTTCAACGATGATAAAAAAGATGCAGGCGAACTTGGCAGCGGGCATACAGTCACGGCACTGTATGAAGTCATCCCTGCGGGTGTCAAAAGCGGGTTCCTCGACAAGCCACCCGTTGATGCACTGAAATATTCAGTAAAAAAACCGGCAGCAGCTGGACAGGTCTCCTCCGGCAACTTTGCAGACGAGCTGCTTACCATCAAGTTCCGTTACAAGGATCCAGCGGGGGATAGCAGCAGGCTCATCGTACACCCGGTGAAAGACATCGGGTCGGGCATCGCCGCCACATCGGACAATTTCCGGTTTGCCGCAGCAGTGGCCGAGTTCGGCCTGCTGCTGCGCGATTCGGAATTCAGGTCAGGCGCCAGCTACCGGCAGGTACTGGAACTCGGAAAACAATCAAAAGGCAACGATGACGAGGGATATCGCGCGGAATTCCTGAAAATGGTGGAAACGGCCGCCCTGCTTTCTGTGACTAAGGAAAAAAGCAGCACCGGTCCGGCTTCGCAACATTAAGGGGGTGCCGTAACTTTACCACATGAAAAAGAAACTGGTGGTATTGACAGGGGCGGGGATCAGTGCGGAAAGCGGGTTACGTACATTCCGCGACAGCGATGGCCTGTGGGAAGGATATGAAGTGACGGAAGTGGCAACCCCGCGGGCATGGAAAAAAAATCCCGCACTGGTCCTTGACTTTTACAACATGCGACGCAGGGATGTACTGGCTGCTTCGCCAAACCTGGCGCATCAAAGCCTTGCCTCACTTGAAAAGGATTTTGATGTAACAATCATCACGCAGAATATTGATGACCTGCACGAGCGGGCAGGATCCTCACAGGTGGTGCATCTCCATGGCAGCATTTTTACCATGCGCAGCGAGCTGGATGAGGATACGGTATATGAGATCAGGGACGATATGTACCCGGGGGCAAAGGCACCCGACGGCAGTTTCCTGCGACCGGCCATTGTATGGTTTGAAGAATCCGTGCCGATGATCAGTACTGCGGCCGCAATTGTGGAAGAAGCGGACCTGTTTGCAATAGTCGGAACATCACTGGTGGTTTACCCGGCAGCAGGTCTTGTTCATTATATCCGTCCGGGCATACCTGTGTACCTTGTTGACAAAAAAATCCCGGAAGTCAGCCTGCACAATCTTATCCGTATTGAACAGCCGGCAACAACCGGCGTCAGTGAAATGGCAGCGCTGCTGGCGCAGTACAGGGGACAAAACTCATGAGTGCCGTTCTTCAAAACGTACCCCGCGGGTTGCGAGTTCATCCAGTACCGGCTGGTAAATTTCCGGGTATACGGGGATCCGCAAACCCTTCATCGTGATTGTCCCTTCGAGGATCAGCCGCGCCGCGATGCCCAGTGGCAAACCAACCGTCTGGGCCATGGCAGTGTGCCGGTTGTCTGTTCCTTTTACAACCAGTGAACTCTGCACCCGATGTGCTTTTCCATCCAGTTGATATCCGAATTCGTGCAGCATCACGATCATGTCTTTATCACCCGGGAGTAACTGCAGTTTGGATTCAAGCATTCCCTGCAGGATATCTGCCGATGATCTTGCCGACAAGGGTACCATCTCATCGCTGGTCAGTCCAAGCCAGCCAAAAAGATTTGCTACAGTGTCGCGTGTATTTTTCACAGCAATGGATTCCAGGAGTTCGTCCACGGATCCCAGCCCCATGTTTTTACTGAGTTGCGAATTGAGCCATTGGAGATACGTCAATCCCCCTTCGGGAAAATGAATCGGCTGTTCACCGGTGAGGCCAGCTTTCACCACATAATTCCACGCAACCATAAAGTCCGGGTGGCGAAGTGTGGTACGGAGAAAAGAGCCCGTCTGCTCCAGCCCGTACAACGCAATGTAGGAAAGGGAATCACGGTTGGGATAACAACCAAACGGTTCCATTCCGGGAATATCAACAACTGATGATCCTTCAAAGAGGGAATGGTAGGGGATGCTGACGGTCTGGCCGTTTTCCCTGAACACTGCACCCGAACTTCCGGCCATTACAATATTGCGCGGGTTCCAGCTGATTTTGTAATGCCAGGGATTATCATCACTCTCCGGTGCGATCAGTCCGCCGCAATGTGATGCAAAGGAATGGATCGTTCCGCCGCGACGGCGGATATCATCGACCAGTTGCATCGCACTCATGTGATCGATACCGGGATCGAGGCCCATTTCGCAGAGGAATAGAATGCCCTTTTCCTCCAGTTGCCCTGCCAGTGAGCGCATATGCTCATCCACATACGATGCAGTAAGCAGGTGCCGCGCATGTTCCACGCAGGATTCTGCCACAAGCCGGTGGAGCACGGGTGGCAACATCGAGATGACGAGGTCTGCCCGCCGTATGGCTGCAGCCCGTTTATCAGGAAGACTGATATCAAAACCAATTGCCTCTCCGTGTTCCGAGTCACCCAGTTTGGCTTTTGCGAGTTCCGGATCTGCATCCACAATGGTCAGCCGCCATTGTCCCGATACCGCGTTTTCAAGCAGGTAATCGATCAGGACTGTGGCGGATTTACCTGCACCAAAAAGGAGGATTTCTTTCATGTGGCAAAGATCAGGGTTCAGGAGTGATGATGTTCAACTATTTAAAAATTTGACCAGGCCATTGGCACTGGTTTTGAGATAGCTGTATCCCGGAAACTGTTTCCATTTAACAATCACAATTTTTGACATGAAAAGACTATTGGTTGCCTGCCTTATCCTCACCGGCACGGCCGTATCAGCACAGCGTGTTTCGGGCGGTATCAAAGCCGGCGTGAACATCAGCAATTTTAACAGCGGTGATTTTGAAGATGTAAAAAAAGAAGCGCTGGTCGGTTTCCACGGAGGTGGTTACCTGAATTTCAAACTCATCGGAGGACTGTCCCTGCAGCCGGAATTACTTGTTTCAACTGCCGGTGCAAAATTCGATTATGGTAATGGCGTCAAGCAGGATGTGAAACTCACTTACCTGACTGTACCGGTGATGGCAAAATTCACCGCACCTGGTGGAGTATATTTTGAACTGGGTCCGCAGGTTGGTTTCAAACTGGGTGAAGATTATGGTGACCAGACGATCGACAACTTTGCAAAGAATCTCGACCTTTCTGCCGGGGCAGGTGTCGGCTTCAAACTCGGACCGGTAGGCGTTGGCGGACGTTACCTTCTTGGTCTTTCCAAAGTCGGTGATTTCGACAGCAATGATCTTGACCCCAATTTTAAAAACGGGGTGATCCAGATCGGGCTTTCCCTGAATCTCTGATCACACGGACAGCATTATAAAAATAAAACGGACCTGCACGATATGTACAGGTCCGTTTTTTTATCTGCGCGTAAGCGGACTTAGTTTCCCGCTACCGATTCACTGCCCGAACCGGTTACCTGTATAATTTTATACGTTACCCGGATACCACGGTTGGTGTCCGCAATTCGCACCGTTGATGATGAACCGGCCTCAATCTTTTTAAAGTTTACCTGCTCGGTGCGTAGTGGCTCCTCGCTTGGTTTTAAATAGGTCAGCTCCACCACCACCTGGTCAATCGCTTTTTTGCCATGATTGGTTACGGTGAGCTGCAGGTTCCGGATACCACCAAAAGCAACCTTTTTGTAATCATTACTCGCCACCGTTACCTGGCTACCCCAGTCATTTTTGACGCTTGCTTTAGGAGCCGCTTCAGGTGCAGGTTTTACTACTTCCCCTGCTGAGCTTCTTTCATCCCTGGTAGTTTTGCTGCGTTCACCGGTTGCGGGGTTGGTGATGCTGTTGTTTCGTGCGAATTTATTTTCGTCAAACAGGACCTGCCGGCGGCCGGCTTCTGATTTTTCTTTTTGTTTTTCCGCGGTAGTAGCAGCCGGAGCTGATGGTTCGCGAACCGCAGCATGGCTTACACCGGGTGTTGCCTGGGGATTGGTTACTGCCACAACGTTTTCCCTTTTTTCCTCAACAGGGACTTCATTGGCACTGCCGGCATCAACCGTCCCGGTTTCCTGCATCGCTGCTTCCTGTTCCACACTCGCCGGTATTTCAACTACCGGTCTCGGGCTGTTGACCGCCACCGGTTTTTCGATCGCTGCGGTATTCCTCATCATAAAGCCAGCAAGGAGTCCAACGCCGATCAGTCCGACAACCACTGCTGCATTCCGGGCCATTTTCTTCCAGCGGTCATCAGTAGCCGTTTTCGTCCGGCGCTCCTGCAGGGTTTGTACATATCGCTCTTTGATCTCATCCAGTGGTTGTGAGAAACGGATGGTCGCGTCAGGCGTTGTGCTGTTGTTAACCGGCGGTTTGTTACCACCGTTACCATTGCCTCCGGGGTTGCCGTAACTGGCCATTTGTTTCTCCAGGTCACTGGAAGGCGCAGGGTTTTTTAAGGATGCAGCCCGTTCATTGACACTCATGGAAATTGTTTCCTGCTCCGGCTGACGGGGATTGATAGCCGCAGTCGGTAGGGGCGAAGTAGTTGTGGCAGCGGTTGCCTGCTGCGGCATCGCCGCCGCAGCCTCCGTGACAGCAGCTACCGGGGCGGGTTTGGCTACTGGTCGGTTACCACCCGGCATCGTCACGAATACTTTCCGCACGGGTGCAGGGGTGGGGGCGATTTCGGCCAGTACTGGCTTCACCTGCCCTGTTCGCGTATTGTCAACCGGCACAGGCTGGATGACCTGTCTTTCCCGACGGGCAAGCTCCGCCGCCTGCAACTGGAGCTTCTGTTCCAGTTCCTCCAGTGCACGCTGTGCATCGGCCTGCCGGGCAGCCTGCTGCTCCCGGAGTACACGGGCTGCTTCAGCAGCCTGTTCCGCGAGTGCCATTTCCTGCAGACGCAATGCTTCGGCGGTTTTGGCCGCCAGCCTCGCCTTCTGCTCACGAAGTTTTATCTCGTCGCTTGATTTCTGTTGCTGTAATTCCTGCTCATGCAGTGCCTGCCGTGCACGCTGGGCCCTGAGTGCCTGTTCGGCCCATTGCTCCTGCCGTGCTTTTTCATCCAGATCAGCCTGCCGCGCAAGATCTGCCTCGCGTGCGAGTTCAAGGGCCGGGGTGGGGGCATCCACCTGCTCAGCAGGGCGTTTGTAAAAACGGTCAAAAGGCTGTTCCTCCACCGCGGGCGCCCAGGTTTTCAGTTCCTCTATTTCGCTGGGATACCTCCAGGCAGCACTGCGGTCTTTTACCCAGACAAGGTCATACGCCTTCAAACCCTTGCTGAGCAAGTCTTCCAGCGTGTATGGGCCGGTCTCGGTATTATTCCGGAGTAATAGGTAAGTGTTCATGAGTGCCTGGTTTACTGTTGCAATTAACGAAAAATGTGTGCCATGACGTGTAAAAGGCCTGTTATAAAAAGCCCAAGGTTTGGGGCCATGGATATCGTGTGGCACGGGGCATTCCAACTAATCCACAATGGGTGGAAAACGGGGGTAAAAAAACAAACACGTGGATCAGGTTTTGAGGTCCGGAAAAGGTAAATTTGCGAGCCTCGCAGGCCTCAATCCCGGAAGCCTGACGGGCGCTCAAAATGCTTGCTGATTCAGGGCTTCAGCCCAACGCTGGATACTGGTGCGATCGGCAGCAATAACAAAAAAAATCAGCGTAACTACCGCTCAACATGGAAGAAAATTTAGAACCGCAGGAAACGCAGGACCAGAACCGGATCATTCCCGTCAATATTGAGGAGCAGATGAAAACCGCCTACATCGATTATTCGATGTCGGTAATCGTTGGCCGTGCGCTCCCGGATGTACGCGACGGTTTCAAACCGGTACACCGTCGTGTGTTGTTTGCAATGAATGAACTCGGTCTCAATTTCAACAGGCCGTTTAAAAAATCTGCCAGGGTAGTGGGTGAGGTGCTTGGTAAGTACCACCCCCATGGTGACTCATCCGTTTATTTTGCGATGGCGCGTCTGGCGCAGGAGTGGAACATGCGTTACCGGCTGGTGGATGGCCAGGGTAACTTCGGTAACCAGGATGGGGATGACCCGGCAGCTATGCGTTACACCGAGGTGCGCCTGCACCGATTGGGTGAACACATGCTGGATGACATCGAAAAAGATACCGTCGACTTCCAGCTCAACTTTGATGATTCTGAAAAGGAACCTTCCATCCTGCCAAGCCGGATCCCGCAACTGCTGATCAATGGCAGCAGCGGTATCGCAGTTGGTATGGCAACGAATATCCTTCCCCATAACCTGACCGAGGTGATCAATGGTTGTGTGGCGTATGTCGACAACCGGGAGATCACCATCGATGAACTCATGACCCATGTGAAGGCACCTGATTTCCCGACCGGTGGTATCATCTACGGCATGGAGGGTGTCAAAAATGCATCACATACCGGCCGCGGACGGGTTGTGCTCCGGGGCAGGCTGCATGTGGAAGCCAAGCCCAGCGGGCGTGAGCAGATCATCATCACGGAGGTACCTTACCAGGTCAACCGTGATTCACTCACCAACCGGATCGGTGAACTGGTGATTGAAAAACTCATCGAAGGAGTGGCGCATGTCAACAACGAATCCAACAACAAGGAAGGAACACGGATTGTAATTGACCTGAAACGCGATGGCGTGCCCAACCTGATCATCAACCAGCTTTATAAACTGACCGAACTCCAGACTTCATACGGGATCAATAACGTGGCGATCGTAAAAGGCCGGCCGCGTACACTGAACCTGAAAGACATGATTTCCGAGTTTATCGAGTTCCGTCATGAGGTGGTGGTACGCCGGGCGAAATTTGAATTACGCGAGGCCGAGAAACGCGCACATATCCTGCAGGGTTATCTCATTGCCCTGGACCACCTGGATGAAGTGATTGCGCTGATCCGTGCTTCGGCGTCACCAGAGGTGGCAAAAGACGGCCTGGTGAATGCCGGCTGGGGGCTGGATGAAATCCAGGCCAAGGCGATCCTGGAACTGCGACTGCAGCGGCTTACCGGGATGGAACGCGAGAAAATCCGCGAGGAGTATGACGAACTGATGGTGCTGATCAATTCACTGAAAGAGCTGCTGGGAAATGAAGGCCTGCGGTATGACCTGATCAAAACAGAGCTGATTGAAATCCGCGATAAATATGGCGATGAACGCCGCACGGAGATTACCTATCTCGAAAACGAATTCAATATCAAGGATGTGATCAAGGAGGAAGATGTGGTTATCACCATCTCCAACCTTGGTTATATCAAACGCACACCGGCTGATGAATTCCGCGCGCAGCGCCGCGGGGGACGGGGTGTGCTTGGTGGCAAAACCCGCGATGAAGACTATATCGTGCACCTGTTTGTGGCGTCCACCCACCATACCATGCTCTTCTTTACGGAAAAGGGACGGTGTTACTGGCTGAATGTGTATGAAATCCCGGAAGGGGAAAAAACAGGGAAAGGACGTGCGATCCAGAATATGATCCAGATCCCGCAGGATGACAAGGTGCGTGCGATCATTGATGTAAAAGACCTGAAGGACGAGGAATTCGTGGCCTCGCACTCGATTGTGCTGTGTACCAAACGTGGCATTATCAAAAAAACCGACCTGCGTGATTTCAGCCGTCCGCGGCAGAGTGGCGTCAACGCAATCACCATTAATGAAGGGGATGAACTGCTGGAAGCTAAAATGACTGATGGTAAATCCGAAATCATGATGGCGGTGAAAAGCGGCCGCGCCATCCGTTTCTCCGAGGAAAAAGTCCGCTCAACCGGTCGCGGCGCCATCGGCGTGGCAGGTATTGAGGTGGATGATGCTACCGACGAGGTGGTTGGTATGATTTGTGTAAATCCTGAGACCGATGCATCCAAGACAGTGATGGTGGTCAGTGAAAAAGGTTACGGTAAACGCACCCCGGTGGACGAATACCGTTTTACAAACCGTGGTGGCAAGGGGGTGAAAACCATCAGTGTGACGGATAAAACCGGCGGACTGGTCGGGATCCTGGATGTAAACGAGACGCATGACCTGATGATCACCTGCAAAAGCGGCGTGACCATCCGGATGAATGTCAGCCGTATCAGCAGCCAGGGACGCGCTACCCAGGGGGTAAAGCTGATCCGCCTCGATGAAGGGG
>SEAD01000069.1 GCA_004173355.1 Chitinophagaceae bacterium
GTCAATTTATTGCGGTGGTGGTTGCGGACAGTTATGAACAGGCGCGGGCTGCGGCGTATAAATTAAAAATCCGTTATGCCACAGACAAACCAGCTACGGATCTCAAAACCGAACTCCCCAGGAGCCAGCGACCAAAAGTATTTATGGGTGAGGAAGCACAAGTGAATGCAGGCAAAGCAGCGGCGGAGCTGACGCGCTCGCATGCGCGCGTGGATCATACCTATACCACACCGGCTGAACACCATCATCCGATGGAACCACATGCTACCATTGCAGTGTGGGAAGGGAATAACAAACTTACACTCTATGATGCCACGCAGGGTGTTGGACTCACAGGCACTATTGCGGCGTATTTCCTGGGATTACAGCCAGCAGATGTAAGGGTGATTGCGCCTTTCGTCGGCGGCGGTTTTGGCAGCAAGGGACTCTGGCTGCATACCTTACTGGTAGCAATGGCGGCGAAGGCAGCCGGCCGTCCGGTAAAGCTGTCGCTCACCCGCCAGATGATGCAGACCAATGTCGGCCACCGGGCAGCCACTATCCAGGCTGTTTCTGTAGGAACTGATGCTGCGGGAAAACTAAGTACAATCCGTCATCATACCGATTCTTACAATAATCTCACACAGTTTTTTGAGCCAAGCGGAAAACAAACCCTCGTGCTGTATGAGGCACCACTTCGGGAAGTGACTTATAACGTTGCCAAACTCAACCGGGGTACGCCCACATTCATGCGGGCGCCTGGTGAAACGCCGGGTACGTTTGCACTTGAGTCTGCGCTGGATGAAATGGCATATAAGCTCCGGATCGATCCCGTAGAATTCCGGATAAAAAACAATGCGACGAAAGACCCGATGAAGGGACATGAATTTTCCAGCAATTACCTGCTGGATTGCTACCGTATCGGGGCGGAACGTTTTGGATGGTCTGCACGAAACATGGAGCCTGGAAAAAAGAAAAATGGCCGGTATATGGTTGGCTATGGAATGGCCACTGCTACTTATCCCGGTGGACGAAGCGCCGCTACTGTGAAAGTGCAGCTGAAAAGCAATGGTGATGTGACGTTAATGACTGCATCAATTGATATAGGGACAGGTACGTATACTGTACTGGCACAAACAGCCAGTGATGCACTGGGGTTGCCCGTCGATCGGATCGATGTAAAAATAGGGGACTCCAGCCTGCCTCCATCGCCTCTTGCAGGTGGTTCGCAAACCACTGCCAGCATCCATCCCGCGGCCCTCGAGGCCTGCAAATTATTGCGGCAGGAACTGGCGTTGCTCGCATCATCCGATCCCAAATCCAGCCTCAGCGGCCGGAAGTTTGAAGAGCTCGATTATGCCGATGGCCAGTTACGTGTCCGCGGAGAGAAGAAAGGCGAGTCTTATACAGATATCCTTCGCCGCGCCAACCGCACGGAGCTCGAAGCCTGTGCCACCACCCAACCGATATCGGGAAATGGGTTAACGATTCCGAGCGCATTGTGCACACCCAGTGAGATCCCAGCAGAAGAAAACAGCGATATCAAAAAATATGCGTTCCATTCATTCGGCGCCCAGTTCGCCGAAGTATGGGTGGATGAGGATTTTGGGACTATCCGGGTAAAACGATTTACGAGTGTCCAGGATGTTGGCCGCATTATGAATGAAAAAACAGCGCGTTCCCAGATTATTGGCGGGGTCATTTTCGGAATCGGTGCCGCATTGATGGAAGCCACCGAGTATGATACGCGCTGGGGCAACCCTGTGGTACGCACTCTCGCAGATTACCATGTGCCCGTTAACCTGGATGTGCCACCAATTGATGTTCACTTTATCGGTAAGCCTGATCCACATATCTCACCGATCGGTGCAAGGGGTATCGGTGAAATCGGCATCACAGGGGTGTCCGCAGCAATTGCCAATGCCGTGTTCAACGCAACCGGAAAACGGTTGAGGGATCTCCCGCTTACGCCTGACAAGGTGCTGCTGGCTTGAGATCGAGTGCTGCCGCTCTGCTGAAGGATGTTCGTTCAGGAGAGCGCTATAGTTTAGTTGCTGACAGCTGGTTTTTTATTGTGCTGGATCTGGGTGATTGCTATGCCTGCCAGTACAATGAACAATGCCGCGACCTGCCTGCCCGATAGTAGCTCACCTGCCAGTGTCCATCCAAGCAAAACAGCCACCACCGGATTTACATAGGTGTGTGTACTGACAAGTGCGGGTGGTCGCACCGTTACAAGCCAGTTGAATGAAACATACGCCACGATCGATCCCATGATCACCAGGAATGCCAGACCAGCCCAGGCCCGGTCGGAAACCAGGGCGGGGGCAAATGTTGTCCATTCACCGGTGAAAGCTGCAATGAGTGAGGCTACGATTGCCCCGCTTATCAATTGCACGGTAGTCCGAGCGATATTGCTACCCTGCCTTGTCGTGATGCCTGCGGCAATAAGCGTTCCGACAACCCACAACACTGCACTACCGAGAATAATCAGGGTGCCAGGCAAAATACCACCTGGCCGTAGTTCAGCGTTGCCCGAAGAATAAAAGCTGAACAGGATGATTCCCCCAAACCCTGTCAGCAGGCCGGCAATGATTTTCCAATTACCAAAATAAAAAGACCAGCGCTTGCGATCGAGTATCACGAACCATAAAGGTTCGGAGGCTACAACCACCGCTGCATACCCGGAATTCACATACTGCTCCCCATAAACCACGAGTCCCGATCCGCCCACCAGCATCAGGGCTCCGCTGAGAACCAGCCGGGGGAAGTTTTCCCGTGCAGGCCAGTGCAGCTTCCTGGCGAAGACCCATATACCCAGCAGGATTGCCGCGGATCCGTAACGCAGTGCGGACAACACGAAAGGGCCCATTCCCTCCAATCCAAACAGACTGGCCAGATAGGTGGTGCCCCAGATGAAATACACCGCAAAAAAGGCCCCTGCAAGTTTCCATGGACTAATCCTTTTTTCCATACTACCGGTATTTTGTACTTTAGTGGTAGTAATTTTTATGCCAGAATTATTACCGTTATCTTTAATTTTACCAGTAATAAAAGAACAATGGCTATCGCGACAACTATTCAGGAACTGGAACTGCAGGGTGGGGCTGCCTGTCTGGATCTGGTGAATTCCGGCATCGAGACTTTGCCTGAGGTAACGGTGGAGAGGTTACACACCTATGAAGACATCCTGGTGCTGATCCACCGGCTGGGATTACTTCCCCGCACTACCATCACCCGGCTTCGCAGGCTGGCAGCGGAAAATCCAGTCCAGGCCCGGACGGCACTGAAGGATATCCATGCCGCCAGGAAAGTGATGCATGCTGTGTTTGGAGCTATTGCCACCAACTCAGTCCGATCGCTGGATGCCGCCATGCTGGAAAAATTCAATAACCAGACCCATCATGCGAGTGGCTTCCGGGTATTTGTCAGGGATAAGGACGTGCTGCTGAACCGATGGGATGAGAACCGGGCGGGTCTCCAGCTCGCTGTATATGTGTTCTGGCAATCTGCCCGTGACACGCTGACGGAGGTAGATCCCGCTTACATTCGCAAATGCGCAGGCTGTGAATGGCTTTTTGCGGATAGTTCCAAAAGCCATCGTCGTAAATGGTGCAACATGCAATCCTGCGGAAGCGTGCAGAAATCCAAACGCTATTACCGTAAGAAAACCACTCCGGGTGGTTCGGACCTGCGATGACAGTAATACGAAAAGGACCCGGCAGCAGCCAGGCCCTTTTTATAAAGCAAATTCTGAATAACATCGATGAGGGTATGTGCTGAACCTGATCGAATCAGCAACCATCTTTCCGGGGAATCCGTTTAAAAATTACTTTCGAATCCTTTTCCACATAATCACCCGATACTATCGGATACGCATACTTCGGTGCAACTGAAACGTTATGGCTTTTAATAATTATTTTATCATTCACCTTCAGGCTCTTCAACAGTGCCAGCTGGGACTTTTGCGCGTCAAAATTGACGATGTAATCGACTCCGTCAATACTGGCCATCACACCGAAACCCAATTGTGAACCGGGAGGAAGCGAGAGAGAAGTAACAACCGCCTCCATATTGCTGAATGCAATGACCTGTTTCCTGATCTTTGCAACACCGGCAAACACGTTTCCGCCTGCGGGCGACGCTTCCCATTCCTTGTACTTTATCCCATCGGGTGTAGCCTCCCAGGCTTTCCTTGCTGCATCCTTTTCAGCGGCAGAAACCGCCTTTGGGGTTGATTTAGCCGGGGTTTCAGTTTTGATCTGGCGATTGGCAAAGACAATCCCGCTTACCACAACCAGCGGCAGGAACAGTAGGTAAATTGCTTTTTTCATGATTTGTAGTTTTAAGTAGATTGGGTGAATCTCCCTGCAAATCAGTTCCATTAAGCCCAGTGACTGCGTTTCCGGATGCTGATAGAGTTCGATTGAGTGAAACTACTTCGATCATTTAACTTTCACGAGCCAGGACTGTAAATTAAGATGTAAACTCTGTAAATTATTGTAAATGCGCACTGCGCGCTTGCTTTAAATGGAATTCCTGCTGGATAGGAACAGGATTTATCGACCTCCAGGCGTAACCGGTGCAAATCCGGGCGTTTCTGCGAGCGATCCTATTTCCGTTACAGCTTCCTCCTTATGGCCTGCGAGGAAAACGAGCCTTTTGCCCCCATGTATACCCGGATCCTGACCGAGAACCGAAGCACCAGATAGTTGAAGCCTTTGACCAGGGCGCCGCAGTGTTATTAAAAACCATACATCCCGCCTGAGACTGAAAGCTGCTCCCCGGTAATCCAGCCCGCTTCATCAGAAGCGAGAAACACGGCAACTTTTGCTATGTCTTCCGGCTGGCCCCGGCGGCCAAGCGGTGTTTTGGAAACAAACATTTTTTCATAATCGCTGCCCTTCGTTACCCCTGCACGGGTAGCACCTTCTGTGTCCGTGGCACCCGGTAAAATAGAGTTGATCCGCACATTTTTAACGCCAAGTTCCTTCGATAAAGCAACGGTAAACGCATCCAATGCTGCCTTGGTTGCAGAATACAGCGAGGCATTTGGAAGAGGGAATTTGCTGGCGCCTGAACTGATGTTGATAATGTTGCCACCCTTATCGCCGAATAATTTCAGGGCTTCCTGGATAATCAATACAGGCCCCAATACATTAACGTCAAAAATCTGGTGGAAATCGGCGACCGAGATCTGTTCAATAGGGGAGTACCCCTGGGCAACGGCGTTGTTGACCAACACATCGAGCGTACCGAAAGCTTTTTCTATTTCCTCAAACAACCTGGTAACATCAGTCTGGCTGGACACATCGGCCTGTACCGCAATGGCGATGCCTCCATTATCCGTGATATCCTTCACCACTTTTTTTGCACTTTCTTTACTTGAGGCGTAATTGACAACCACCCTGGCACCTTCGGCGGCAAAATATCTTGCTATTGATGCGCCTATCCCTTTAGAAGCACCGGTTACCAATGCTACCTTGTTTTTTAACCTGTTCATTATTATATATTTTTTTATTTGGCCAGATAGGTCAGACCGCCATCAACAAGGAGTTCAGCACCCAATAAAAAAGAAGAATCATCAGACGCCAGGAAAACTGCCGTTTTCCCAATATCAGAGGGCTGCCCGATCCGGCCGATCGGCATTGTATCCGCAAAGTGGCTTTTTACTGCTTCAATTTGCTCCGCCGGTACAAACTTGTCAAAGGCGGGAGTGTCGGTTGTTCCCGGTGTTATTACATTGACCCGGATTTTCCTGCTTAACAGGTCGTTTGAAAAACCTTTGGCAAAAAATATCACAGCGGCTTTTGCAGCTCCGTAAAGGGAAAAGGACGGATAAGCCCGGTGTGCTGCATTGGAGCCGATAAGGATGATGGAACCGCCATCATTCATATATGGAAGTGCTGCCTGCACAGTGAAGTAAACACTCTTCAGGTTCAGGTCCATTGTCCTGTCATAGTCGGCTTCACCAAGATCTGCTACAGTGCCGATGATCCCGCCCCCCGCATTCGCAACTACCACGTCTATTTTACCAAACCTTTCTGCTGTCTGCTTGAATGCTCGCTGTAAATCAGCAACCTTGGTTACATCCGCGCTTATTGCGATGAAACTATCTCCCAACTTTGCAGCTGCGTCATCCAGTGTCGCCTTGTTTCTTCCTATGATAGCGCCTTTGGCTCCTTCATTTTTGAACTCCTCCGCGATACCGAATCCAATGCCGCTGTTGCCGCCCGTTATTACCGTGACCTTCTCATTTAATCTGTTCATTATTAATGGTTTTTGTATTTGTTTCACAAAGATACTTTCATTAGTTTACCTTTGAAACCATTGGAGTTGATTCTGGTTACCCTTGGGTAACTACAAATTTTATGACATGAGAGATGATCGTTTTTGCAATTCAAATTGTCCTTTTACCAGGGCTATCGGAACTATTGGAAATAAATGGAAGCCTATCATCATAAATGTGATTGGAACGCATACCATTCGTTTTGGCCAGCTGGACGCCATCATCCCACACATTTCAAGAAAGGTCCTGACCGAACAGTTGAAGGAACTGGAAGAAGATGGCTTATTACAGAGAATTGCCTACAAGGAAATACCGCCACGTGTGGAGTATAAGCTTTCTGAAAAGGGCCTGGCGTTTTTGCCAATCTTAGAACACATCAAAGAGTGGAACCTGAAATATGAGGTAGCGCCGATACCTGGGGACACTAATCCGAAATATGCGTATCCTGTTTCAAATGCCAATTAATCATTCGTCCATTCCTTGTACCGATGGGAAGAAATATGATGATACTGTTTTTGGGAGTACTGATCAACTCTCGTTTGTTCAGCCAAAAAGTTGACAGTTTGTCGGGAAACGTTTCGGGCTTACTTGTTATGTCGGAGTATAACTATTTATTCGACTACTCTATCGAGTTTGAGCACTATCCCATCGGAAATCACGATTATTTTTACCCAAATCAATCAGGTAAGCTGAGAGATCTCCAGAATATTGGTAATGACACCCTAAATGGTGGATTGAGGATTGCATTTCTCCCTGGTAGATATGGGTATAAACAGGAAGCAGTCAAATTGACCTGTATTGATACAAGCAATTGTTACCAATACAAATCGATATTTGTGCTTCCTGTCACAATCAGTTATTCTTTGAGTAGAAACATGTTTGGAACCGCGTGTAATCAGAATTTCCTGAACATCATGGTTAATGAAAAGCGTTCTTTATTTTTTAGACTGTCCGAATCTGATATTCGCGTGATCGATGGTCAGTCAATTAACAAAGTGAAAAAATCTGAGACGAAAGCAATCAAAGTTAAAAGCGTAAACCAGTGACCAGATGAAATTATCCTTAGTACTTTCAATGCTATTGCTGGCGTCATCCGGCATTACGGCTTTTGCGCAATCCAAAAGTCACAGCAACCTCGACTCCTTATTCAAAGTGCATTTTAACGTGTTAGACTCATCAGTTTTAACCAAGCCAAAAAAACGCTATTACTGTTGTACATCTTCGATTTATTTTATGGAGTCTTACACAGGTGTCATATCCAGCTCTGAACAGACGTACCTGGGAAAGCTTAGCTTCAACAGCGAAGACTTATTAAAATGGCATAAGTGGTACGTAAGTAATAGTACACTCATCAACAAAAAGAGTGCAGAAAAAACAGGGGTTGAAAGTCCAACTTCCCCGTAGTTGGAATTTGTCCGCTGGCATCACGCTTCAGCCATGATCGCGGCGTTATCCGGTTGTAATCGAACCATTGTTCAAAGCTGTTGTTGACAATTTCCACATGGATCAATACCAGTGTCGCTTTACCGGATCGCGGACATGCCACCATCCACGTGAAGAACCTGCCCGGTAATCCAGCTGGCCTGTGGTGAGAGAAGAAAGGTTGCCATGTTCGCAATATCAGCCGGTGAACCAATCCGTTTCATTGGATGGCGTGCCGCGTTCAATTCTTTTTTCTGTTCTGTGTTGATCAGTTGTGCTGCAAGAGGCGTTTCAGTGAGTGACGGTGCTATGCAATTAACCCTGACTTTCGGCGCGAACTCTGCAGCCAGTGAAACGCACAGCCCTTCAATTGCACCCTTCGATGCCGAGACAAGTGAGTGGAAAGGGAGTCCGGACCTGACAGCTACCGTTGAAAAGAGCAGGATCGAGGCGTTACCTGATTTTCGCAGGGCCGGTAATGCCGCCTGTATGATCCGGATAGCACCGACTACCTGGAGATGATAGTCCCGTTCGAAATCTGCGGGTTTTATCCTCTCGAATGGTCGCAGGTTGATACTCCCCGGGCAATATACAAGTCCATCCAGGCTTTCGGGTATGAAATCCATCGATGCGTTCTGATCCATTACATCTAAATGAAAAAAATTCACACCCGGCGCCTGGTCTGTGTTTTTGCTGTTGAATGTTGCAGTAACATTTGCTCCCTGGGCCAGAAGCTGTTGTGCTGTGGCAAGCCCGATCCCGCTCGATCCGCCAATTATCAGAATATCAGACATAATTTAAATCTCCGCTTCAACAATGCACTACAGATTGTCCTGTGGTTTCAAGTTTAGCTGTTTTTATTTGTTCGTGAGCAGGAGGGTGTCTTCAACCAACCAGGATCACACCATTGAAATGTTTATTTAAGGCGTAGTCGGTAGTCATTTTTTCCAGGTCAGACGACTGGCATAGTCCTACGGAGACACTTAGGAAAAAAAGGAATACAAGGTACATGCGTATCATCCGCTCAATTATTCAGAATACTCACTACAAACAAATCCGGATAAATATAGGAATGATATGTGCCTGGTTGCTTTTTTGTTCAGCACGGGATGATTAAAACGGGGGAAGCGTTAAACACACGCCCCTGCGATCACGAACCCACCATCCACCAGGAAGATGCACACCAGTGCGTCCTATAGCCGCATCTTATCGATGTCCAGCAAAGTCGCAGCGGCGGTGTACCCACGCACTTTAAAGACCTGCCTGTTGGAAGGAAGGTAATTTGCTTCACCACCCCGGCGGGTATAGACGGCAACGCCACCGCCACCACCGATAGCACCCATGAAGGGCGGGGGATATGCTTTTACAATTGCAATGTCCTGCATGGGTACGCTGGTGATCTGTTGCACCGAGATCCTTATTTCATCGAGGAAGAAGGTGACCGGACCACCGCGCCATCTGGCGCCGCCACCCGGCGAGATCTGCAGACCGGCAACCCTTCCCTGCAGGTAACTCAAAATATTTGGAAAGCCCATCGCGGAAGGCTTGTCCATAATACTGATCAGCCGCTCATCCGCAGACTTGAATAAACCATTTACATATTCTTCATTGAATTGTTGCGCGGGTGTTTTCATGGATGCCTTTACAATTACGGCCGGAAGCAGATCACCTGGGTCTGCAAAAAAAGCATCAGGTACCTGGATTGCCTGATTAAAATCGGGGTTTGACCCTGTTGGTGGATTACCAATATAAAATATCCGTCCGGTCACCGCGAGCGGCTGGTAGCTGGAGTCGAGTTGTGTGCTGATACTGATGTTCATCGGCCGGTCATCTTTACCGGTCCTGTGAAAAGCCAGCAACGCATTGTCCTCGAAAAGCCAGTTACTGATCACAAAGCTGCCGTCAGTTGCCACCGATATCCGCTGCTCATCCCAGTCGCCCTTTTTGGTAAGCAGCATGGCCTGGATAGTACCTATTTTCTCTTCGTTTTTTACCTTGCCCACTACTTCAAAAAAACGTTGTTGCAGACCCGCTGACAGGGTGTATTTCCCGGGAGCAAGCGAACGGGGTAATAAAAGGGAGCCGGCCGCCTGACCATCAGTCATCGGCCAACGGAGGCGGGTGCGCTGGCCTTGTTCGTTTTCGATGACCAGCTCAATAGTAGCAAGGGACGGTGTTTGAACCTGGCTATTTCCAGGCGAATAGGTGACCGCAACGGCAAGGGAGTCACCCGGCCGGAAAATGTCTTTGTTTATTTTCATATCCAATTGGCCGGCCTGCTGTGATTGCAGCGAATTAGCCAACAGGAGGGTAGTGATGGAAAGGAGGAAGAGTTTCATGGTACAACTCCATCAATATTGAAGCCAGCAAGGGTGGATAATGCAAAAAGGGATGTAAAATTTCCACCCTGCCATTCTACTGTTCCAGCATTTGATTCAACTCCCTGATGGTAGCCCCCAGTCGGGATGCGAGCGGATGAGCAGGATTATGGTTTGTGACTTCGCCCAACAATCGAATTACCTCCCGGAGTTTTGCTATATCTCCCGGATCGGCTAAACTCCGTCCGTTGGGTTCGCTCTGACGGGAAACGCCGGCAACCGTCGGACCCACCACGGCTGCCTCCGAAGAATGCTTTGGAGTTACGGGGGCTCTTGACTGCACCGACCTGGTCGCATGCCAGACAATCACGTACCCGACCCACAAAACCGAAAAGTAAACCAACCCTTTAACGTTTGCTTCAATATCCTCCGGGTCGTACCTCCCATGGATCCGTTGCCCGACAAGGGAATTGGAATATTCCTGCGCATACTCGATACCCGCGCCCATGGCGTAGAGTAGCACAAACACCAGCACATGCCCGATCAGCCTCCTTTTGACAAAGAGGACATTCAGGAAGCCTGCGGCAAGGAAATAAAACAGGGTATGCAATTCCGTATCATGAGCCCGGAATACAACCGGCAGCTTCATCATAAAGCCAATGATTGCAGCTCCGAAACAAAGTACCGTCAACACAATGCGGGAAGTTAAACTCAATTTCATGACCAGGTTATTCCGTTGAAGCTTTTTTCGATGGCCTTTAATATTTTTTGTTGCAGATGGAATTCCAAATTAGCTAAAAGTTGCCGGAAAGGTAAAATCTTCAACTACCTGAACTTTTTGCCGGACCAGGCCAGCCATCTTTGTGGCACGCATCAACCGTATTGTTGCACTTATTTAAAACATCCATTATGATCACATTGCCAGAATTTGAACCGGGTCAGGGACCCGTACTCATGCTAAACCTGCTCCGGTTTAAAGACAAGAGCATTTATTTCGACCAGTACATTCCGGCTTTCGGCGAGGTAGTTAAACAATTGGGCATTGAGGGTGTAAATGTAAGGCTGGTCACCGAAGTGGTGGCAAATATCATGGCTGGTGAAAATGAGCAGTGGGACCAGGTCGTACTGGTTGAATACCCCAGCGCCGAAGCTTTCAGGACTATTGCCCAGAGTGAAATCTACCAGCAGATCGCCGACCCCCTCCGCCTCGCCGGAACCGCAGAGCTTAAACTGATTATGACCCGTGAGATTGACTTTTAAGCAGTATAATTGCGGATGTCCGAACTGCTACTAGCTAATTTTGCCTTACATGTAACACTTGCTCCTGACGAACAGGAGCAGGTGTTTGCGTTGCTACAGCAAACCAAAGTCAGCAAGCGGACCATTTTACTGAGGGCAGGGGAGATTGACCGGCATGTTTACTTTATTGACAAGGGTTGTTTGCGCATGTTCCATACTGATACAGAAGGGCAGGAGCATAATCTTTGCTTTTACCCCGAAAACTGGTGGGCCCTGGATAGCGCGAGTTTTTTTAAGGTCAGGCCTGCATCCAACTCCATCCAGGCTCTCGAGGATTCCAGCCTGTATTATTTTAACCTGCCAGACCTCGAACGGCTTTTTGTACAAGTGCCAAAAATGGAGCGTTTTTTCCGGATCCTTACCCAAAACGGGTTTGATATGTTCCAGCGCCGCGTTACATCCAATCTTTCTAAAACAGCCGAACAACGCTACCGCGAATTCCGCAAACATTATCCGGGTCTCGAGCAGCGGATAGCACAAAAACATATCGCAGGTTATCTTGGGATAACCGCCGCGTTCCTGAGTATGATGCGTAAAGACAAACGGCTTTAACAGGGCTTCGCGTGGAAAGTGTCCGGGCTTTCCGGTTAATTAATCCATTCCCCCTTTCCTTGTAGCCTTTGTCTGGGTCGGCCATTTGTTTTGCTGACCGGTTCCCGGATTGATTGGCAGTACCGCCTTTTCAGTCGAAACCTTATTGGGGTCTTCACTCGCCATATAGGCAAGGATTGCTACAAGGATCACGTTGTTCCGGATGTCGTCAAATACAAGTTTGTCGTATGTATCGCGGTTGGTATGCCAGGTGTAATTAAAGTAAGACCAGTTCAGTGCGCCGAGTGAGAACCCAGGGGCACCTACTGCCACGAAAGATGCATGATCAGATCCGCCACCACCCGGGGTTCCAGGGAATGTGGTCTTCACTGAATCGCGGATATTGGAAGGAACCTTACTCAGCCAGCGCGAAAGATATTCGTATGCATGGAGATAACCCTGGCCGGAAAGATTAACAATGCGTCCCGTACCGTTATCCTGATTGAACACGGCCTGGAGTTTACTGGTTGTATCAGGATGGTCCTCCACAAATGACCTTGATCCGTTGAGTCCCTGTTCTTCACTTCCCCAGTGACCGACAAGGATGGTGCGTTTTGGGTTCGGGTATATTTTTTTGAGGATGCGCATGGCTTCCATCATCATGATCGTGCCTGACCCGTTATCGGTAGCACCGCTGCCACCATCCCATGAATCAAAGTGTGCGGAGAGCAGCACATATTCATCAGGCTTCTCCGTTCCTTTGATCCCCGCTACCACGTTAAAGGCAGGTACCGGACCGCGTTCTTTTGATTGGGTATGAACCCGGATGGTTGGATTTGCACCGGACTCCGCAAGGCGGTAGAGTAATCCATAATCCTCGAGCATGATATCAACGGAAGGTATTTTTTTGGTGTATGCTGCAAAGATTTTACTCACTCCGAAACCAGCCGACCAGTATGAACTGATAACGCCGGCAGCACCTGCTTTTTCTAATGCAAGTGGAAGGGTACGGGCAGTGTATCCGGACTTTTTGAGGCGGCCGTTCCAGTTGTCGGTTGCTTCTTTGCGCTGGTCCTTGATTTTTTTGAATGACTCTTCAGTGGCAAACTGCTGCCAGTTATCATCCGGACGTCCTGTTGGCTGGAGCATGGATACCAGCACGAACTTCCCTTTTACAGAAGGCAGCCATGCAGCGTATGCGAGGGAGTCGGCCAGGTCAGGGAGAATAACAATCCCGGCGGTGACTGGTTTGTTACCCATCGACGGGTTCCAGGCCAGCTGGGTAGCTTCCAGCGACCGGAGCCGCGGTGTAATCATGTCCACATGACTGATCCCTCGTTCCCAGCCACGCCATTCGCCCCAGTTCTGCGTTTCAGCACCAATACCCCAATCTTTATACCTGGCAATTGCCCAGTCGCGCGCAGATTCCATCTGCGGGGTACCCACCAGACGTGGCCCGATACTGTCGAATAGCTGATGTGCAAGGACAGGCAGCTGGGAATTGCTTTCAGCCTCACGGATGATGCCGTCAACGACAGCGTCAGTAGGTCGCGTGTTCTGGGAGCGGGGCTGTGAGTAGCTAAGAGTGGAAGAGAACAAGGCGCAGCTGAGCGCGGTGAGTACCAGGTATTTCTTCATGGCTTAAAATTACAGGATATTGGGAAAATATGGAAAACTGAAAGGATGATTTCGTTAGTTTCGACAGGACTCAGTATGTGCAGATCAGGGTGGATTAAAACCAAAACCGGAATTGGAATGCGATTACTGTATTTTCTTTTCATGTCGATACTTGTTGGACCATCATTGGTTTCATGCGATTCGTCCCAGCCGTTGGTTGTAAACGAACCGAAATCGGAAACTGTAATTGTGGAATCAGGCCGGTTGAATAGCGACACACTTTTTTCCCTCTTGCCGGGGTTGCATCCGGTAACCCGAAAACCAGTTACTGCAAATGATTCCAATTTATCTCGTACCTGTTTTGAATATGATTACCTTATCCCGTTGGAAATTTGTTTTGAAAATTCGTCAAGGTTAGATACCACGTCATCCAATGGGAGTTATATTGAGCTGGCGGGCAAAAAAATGGTGTTTAGGGCAGTGACTAGTGACTGGTTTGGACGAAATTAGCACTCAGGTATTTCCGGAAGTCCAGCATGTGTTCGAAATACAGGATGTAAAAGAAGGGAGGTATCTCGCTGTTTTTTGCAAGGATTTCGCATATAACTACTCCCATTCGAATGAGTTACTTTTCCTGTTCACGATCCGGGATTCTGGAATTGTAGCATCGCGTTTTCTCGGCGATACTTACTTTATCACACCGCGGATGTTCAGTGATGTAAATCGGAATGGCCATCTGGAGTTCCTGAAATTCGCTCCCTTGCTTGATTCCATTTATCGTTATGAAATTATGGATTCGGGATTTGTGCGGATGGGGGATCAATACATGGAGGTTGACTGTCCGGATGGCCGCCGGGAGATTTTCCAGGTGAAAAGTGTATCGGGAGGCTGGAAACGGTGACACGAAGCCGTAAAAGGTTTATATTTTAAAGATTTTTACACATGATGGAAACATCGGTTATCGGTCTGATAACCATTCGTAATTCGGAAAATCCGGACAGGGTTGCCTCAACCATTCAATCGATCGGGGATAATTACTTCAACGTTGTCTTTGGAGAAAGCCATTTGAACAACAGGGGTTTCATGTTGATTCCATTTGCAAAAAACTGGCGGGCAGGCGATGAAGATCCTGGGTTTCTGGAGTTGAAGTTGCGCGAATTGATTGCCTACTTTAACTGGATTGCAGTCGTGGTAGTAGAGGCGCATATGGATGCCTCATATTCTGGCCGGATGTACTACCAGCTTGTGTCTACAACAGGCAATCTGACTGTAGACAAGTTTCGTTATCAGTTGCATTCCATCCTTTAGTATCGTAGTCGGTAAGCAATGAACCGTGTGAATTATTGATCGCCCAAAAGAAAGCGAATGTATAAACGACAAAAATGAGTGACCCGTTTGAGAATTACCTGAGAAATGAAGTGGTTGCGGTATCGAAGCGACTAAACATAAACCATGTTGTACTAAACTATCATGAAAGGTCATATTTATTCGAGGAGATCATTGAAAATTTCTTTAGCATCAAGGATTACGACTTCCCCTTGTGGGCCTTTGTGAAAGATGATGTTTCCATGCAGGATAAGGATGCGTGGCGTTGGGTGGAAGACTTTATTGGAAATGAAAAAGTAATTATGTTCTTTGAACGAAATGAAGACCAGAATTTCATCCTGTTCGATAACGGAGCTGACCTAGTGAATGTATTGAGCGAATCTTTTTTATTTACATTTTACCTGACCAATTCCGAGACTGACTATTTACTGATATTTAACAGGTATGACTTTCTGGTTGCGGCAGGTGCTGCAACTTCATGGCTTCAACATCGAAAAACATTAAGAGATGACCCGGAGGCAAGCTAGGCTAATTTGTCAGGTTAATTTGGTTTCATGGTAAAGCAGTCTGATAAAAAGAATTTATGAAGATTCACCTACGCGACCGTTACGAATTGATCATTTCAGAAGAGGTGAGTCAAAGTTATTATAAAACTCTCGTCGGATGGATCGGTCAGTTGGGGTTCACTGTCGGACCTGGAATAGATGATTTTGATACCCATTACCAGCCATTTTCGTTCGAAGGATGTTCGATCGTCCTGTGTCACAGTAATGATTTTGGGCTGAGTATGTATCTGGAAGACATGCCTGTCGACGGCACCAGGCAATTGGAAATTTTGTCGCGTTTAAAATTACTTTTGGAGTCGGCAAAACTTTGATGGAAATTTTCACCAGGAAACTTTTGAAATAACAGTTCTTGTTACGATTCCCTCCGCCGTATCGGCAATAAACCCTGAATTTGTTTAAAACTGCGACTCATGAGGATATCAAGGCTTGGTTTTGTTTACATGATTGCCGTTTTATGCAGCCTTGCATCATGCAAAAATATCACCCATTTTGACTTTCCCGGGATACAAAACACTCTAAAAAAGTCAGTCTGTTGCCTGCAGAATAACCGTGCAAAAATCTTCGTTGACAGCACAAGGGAAGAGCAGCTACAAATCGAGCTTCAAAGGAGCGTTTACCCAAATCATATTGCTACCTTTTCAGACTGTGCTGGACTGGATAGTCTTTTCAGCACAGGCATTATCAGTTTTGTTACCATTCATTCAAATGGTGCAGTAAAATTTGTTGCCCCAACCCAGCCGGGGTTTGTTGAAACACAGACTATCCTCGTTTACAATCCGTTTTACTCAACTGATTCCACACTGCTGCTGCGCGGGTCCTACACACACCTCCGGACCCTTGATTCCTGCTGGCGGGAGTACTACAGGGTTATAACGCTGGCCGATTAAATTGTACCCGCCCCGGATTTAACGATTCGTGATACACCGATCCCGATCAAATTTTATTATTTTGACAATCCAAACCGGAATGTAAATACTGGTTTCACCAAAAAACCTGTTGCTCATGAAATTCAGCCGCACGATTCTTTCAATCGCTTCATCCCTTTTGGCATTCAGTTCCTGCAATAAGGAGGGTATTGATTTTCATGCTGACCCTTTGATTACACAAAGCTCCCTTCTTGCCAACACGGCGATCGCCGAAAACTATGTGATGATTTTCGTCTCCCAGACCCTTAACATTTTTAATCATGATAGTTCGTTCCGGATCCAGGCATCGGCGCATTTCAGGAAACATGGACGCCCCGCGGATACAGGTCCGATCATCGTTGACGGACGTTTAATCACAGCCGATTCGACCAATGACTATTTCTATGACTACATCCAGTCGAACACAATCAGTGAGGGAAGGTCCCTGCCGGGAAGGGACATCCGGGTAATAGCGACAGGTCCCGCAGCGAACCAGACGGGCGCGACTACTGCCACTGTTCCTGTTCCGAAGGAATTTTATCCGACCACTGCCAATTATCCGAGAAGCTTTGTCAACCGTGGTGATCCCCTGAAGTTGTACTGGACAGCGGATCCGAAAAACAAGTCGAAAAAAATATCTATTGATATTGAGTACTACAGGGGTCTTTCGCAGGGATACATCAGTACCCTTCCCGATAATATCCAGCCACTCAGTTTAAAGGTGGAGGACAATGGTTCATTCACCATCCCGATGGCCGACCTGAAAAGGTTTCCCAAAGGATCCTATGTAGGCATAACATTCACCAGGGTCAACTATGTAAACACTGCCGGCGGGTACGGACTGCTCGCGTATGTGGAGGCACGTACCGTGCCATTGCTTGTAACGGAGTAATTACCACCGTTCCCAAACATGTAAAATCCGACGGACTTACCTGCTGCCCGCCGGCGAGAACAAGGGTCGGTTGCAGTTATTTGTAAGACGCTGAATCCGCCGCCCACATCAGGCATGAGCTTTGTGCGTAATATGTTTGATTGGCCGGCCATCAATCCTGGAATCAGGCTTACCGGCCATCACCCTTTGCCATATGCGGGTCCCTGTTTACAAACGTTTCCTGAGCTATCTGTACCCCGTATGTGTCCAGAGGCAGTTCAGTTCCATTCACCCTGTCCTGGACCTGTACCTGCATCGCAACCAATGGCAGCTGGTCACCGAAGATGCGTTTTATTCGGATGGCCGCAGGTACCGGCCGCTGCTGTCTGCGTTTTCCAGAATCCGGCAAAAACTGACCGGGGTTAAAAATGTACTGGTACTGGGCACCGGCCTTGGAAGCGCGGTACAGATCCTCGAACACATGGGGCTGCATCCTGTCTACACACTGGTTGAACTGGACAGCACCATTTTGAATCTTGCAATTGAGCTGATGCCAAGACAGCAACTATTGCGGATAAACCCGGTGTGCATGGATGCAGAGTTGTTTGTGGAAGAAAGTAATAAATCCTACCAGCTGATCATCTGTGATGTATTTCTCGGCCAGGTGGTCCCTGATTTTGTACCATCAGAAGTATTCCTCCGGAAATGCAGGTCACACCTGCAGCCGGGAGGCCATTTCATCCTGAATTATATCCGGCAGGATAAATTGTCTTACGATACCATGCGACAACTGATGGACGTGGTGTTCCCGGAGTATACGCTGGTGGAATTTGGGGTCAACAAAATTTTCGTAGCTGGTATATCCTGAGCGGTCGGACCGGACAGGCTCGCTGCTGTCCTCTATAGTTGATTTTACTCACAATTAAATTTTATCAGATGAAAACGATCAGCCTTGCCATGGGTTTTTGTTTCCTCACACTGCAGGTTAATCAGGCCGCTGCACAAGCACCTGCCATTACTTTCCAGGGTCAGAATCTCACCGGTGTCAGTTCCCCGGTTGACCTCGTTAATGCGGATGACGGGAGCGACCGCATGTTCATTGTTCAACAGGATGGAATTGTCCGCTCATGGAACCGCAGCCCGGGTGCAACACCGCCGGTATTCCTCGACATGGGCCCCACCGGTCTCGCCCTGATCGCCACAGGTGGTGAGCAGGGCCTGCTGAGTCTGGCGTTCCATCCGGACTACAACGGCACATCCAACCGGTTTTTCTTTGTGTATTATACAAATACCGCGGGAAATATACAGATCGCCCGTTTCCAGTCATTAGTGGGCGATCCTAACCAGGCAGATCCGGCTTCGTTTACACCGGTGATCACGATCGATCATCCGGGCCGAAGCAATCACAACGGGGGCAAACTCAATTTCGGACCCGATGGGTACCTCTATTTTGCAACAGGCGACGGAGGGGGCTCAAATGATCCCGACAACAATGCCCAGGATTACTTTTCATTGCTTGGTAAAATGATCCGGATAAATATTGACGCCACCAGCAGTTACGGCAACTACGCGGTACCTGCGGACAATCCATGGGTAGGGAACGCATCTGTGGATGAACGCCTTTTTTCCGCAGGATTACGGAACCCTTTCCGCTGGAGTTTTGACCGGGAAAATTCAGACATCTGGATCGGGGATGTGGGTCAGTCAGCGCGGGAGGAAATCAACCGAAGGCCACTTCCCAACGCGGGCACATCTAATTACGGCTGGCCCTGTTACGAAGGGCTCATCCGCACACCCGGTGTGCCAACCTGCACCCCCCAGGGAAATATCTTCCCTGTGTTCCAGTACGAGAACCCGACACAGGGCCAGGCTGTCACGGGTGGATATGTTTACCGTGGCACAGAGTTCAATACATTCAGGGGGTATTATATAGCAGCTGATTATATTTCATCCAATATATTTCTCGTATGGCCCAATGGCAGTGGGGGATGGAACAGTGACATACAGCCGAGCTCGCTGAATATCCCTGCCTTTGGGGAAGCCGAGGACGGGACATTGTATGTAGTGGGCAACAACCAGGTGTACAAAGTTATAGCCACTGGTGGTGCCGTATTACCGGTCCGCCTTGTCGGTTTCAACCTTCGCCGGACAGGCGGGTCATATGAATTAAACTGGGTGACAGGTCACGAAGAAAACACTGCCGGCTTCCATATCGAATACAGTACCGATGGACGCACATTCAATCGCGTTGGCTACGTACCGGCCACAGGACCTGAGTCGGGTAATAGTTACACCTTCGCGCATTCACCTTCCTTCAATGGCACTATTTATTACCGCCTGGCGATGGAAGACAATGATCGCTCGGTTAGCTATTCATCCATTATCCGCTCAGCTTCCGGTACGGGCAGTGCCCGGATTTTCCCGACATATATCCGGGACAATACATTCAATATTGTTTCACAGGAACCTGTTGCGGTGATGCAGCTGCTCAACATGGCCGGTGTGGTTGTATTCCAGAAACGCCTCGACAACCGCCTGGGGAGCCTAACCATTCGATTACCCATTCTTGCAAAAGGAGTTTACCTGGCGAGTGTGCAATCCGCATCCGGCATACTTGTCCGGGAAAAGGTCTGGATTGAATAACCTGACCGGTTTCAACCAAACCCGTTACCCATTGCGGAACCTGGTATATGATCGGTATATTCTTCAGTGCGTAACGCCGGTATGTTTTTCAGCGTACCCGATCAGGTAAGACCTTCTACGGGCAGGCTTTTTGGAGGACGCTTGCTGGTGCCGTATTTAATTTTGTTGGACCAGTCAGCCGAAGGTTTTTCAATAAATCTCCAGAACAGATACCCAATCACCAGGATCAGCGCAAGTGCACCGAGGAACAGGACAATAGACAGTTCCGGGTGCACCTTTACTTTGAGGAGGTTGATCAGTTTGATACCAATGGGGAAATGCAGCAGGTAAACAGAGTAGGAGATTTCCCCGGTAAAATTCAGGAACTTATTTCCCTTGCCAGTGTAAAACAGGATGACCGCTGCAGCGAACAGGGCAGCAAACGTGGGAATCCATCCGTCGTAAATGAAGGTAAAGGCCCCGATGGCCAGTATGCAGAAGTACTCGAAAAGGCTGGATCCATCCTGCCTGTTGTAGATAATGTAAGCCGCCATCCCGATCATGAAATAAAGCAGGAACTCAAACAGGTGGATGTATTCGATAAGGCCGGGCAACTGGCTGAGCAGCATCGCCACCGGGATGCCGATGGCAAGGGTAGGCCGGGGAAATTTTTTCAACAGCACAAAAAACAGTCCCATGAAAAGGTAATATTCCATCTCTACCCTCAGCGTCCAGTAAACTCCGTTATTGGACGGGGTTTTCAGGTAAAACAGGCATTTGATAATGGAATTGACATCTTCGGGAAAGGGTTCATTCCGGACTTTATTGGCGAAATAAACAATCACGAGGGTGATCACCAGTGCCACAATATAGGGAGGATGGAGACGGACGATCCGTTTCATCAGGAACTTGCCATAGTACGATAAACTGTACCTGGCCTTGTCCATACTCAGCGGGATCACGAATCCGGAAATAACAAAGAATAACTGTACTCCGTACTTACCGTATACGTGAAATGCATCAAACATTCCCGCCAGGGCATTGCCTGAAGCCAGGGGATTGGCATAATGACAAAAACACACCATGAGCACAGCCACACCTCTTAATAAACCAAGGCTCTCAACTTTACGTTTAGTTTCCATGAAAGATCATTGTATGTTTTCTCCTGACCATCGGGGCGGATCAATCAAAGCTTTAACGGCAGCGAATATATGAACATTTGCCTAACTTCAGGTATGCACTCCAGCCCAGGCACCAGCCCCGCATCACCTATCTTTGCCGCTCAAAATACCATCGTGGAAAAATTACTGTTCCTGTTCTTTACCGGCCTGTTTTTTACCAGCCAGGCTCTCACCGCGCAATCCATCATTACCAGCAATGTGAACGCAGAATTATATACCGGTACCGCTGCCGGGCAGCCATTGCTGGTGGGACTGGGAGGTTCGGAAGGGGGCAATGCCTGGTCAAGTGATTACTGGAAACCAACCCGGGACAGCTTCCTGGCGGATGGGTATGCATTCCTTGCCTTGGGATATTTCGGCAGCAAGGGAACGCCGGCCATACTCGACCGGATTGCCATAGACCAGGTACATGCTGCCATTCTGGAAGCGGCCAAAAACCCGCTTGTTGACGGGTCCAGAATCGCAATCATTGGCGGTTCCAGGGGTGGCGACCTCGCTCTTTTACTGGGCAGTTATTACACTGATATCACCTGCGTAGTGGCGATCGTCCCGAGCCATGTGACTTTCCCCGGTCATACCAGCCATTTCACTTCACCGGCATGGACATTCGGGGGGAAGGACCTTCCGTTTGTCCCGGTCAATGAGGCCGCGGTGCCATTCCTGAAGAAGCAGGACCTGCGGGGTGCTTTTTCTGCCATGCTGCTGGATTCCGTCGCGGAGAAATCAGCCATGATCCCGGTTGAAAAAATAAACGGACCGGTGTTATTGCTCTCGGCTACGGAAGACCGGATCTGTCCATCCACACCCATGTGTGAAAAGATGAGCACAAGACTAACGCAGTATAAATTCCCTTTCCATACCGAACACCATGCTATCAAAGGCGGACATGGCGAACCACTGAAACATTTTCCCCTTGTACGGCAATTCCTCCGGGATTATTTCAGGAAATCAGCATCCTGATATCGAATTCTAATACACCTGTTACCTTCATCGTCCGTTTATACCCTAAACCGGGTGTAAATTGCGTGAATGAATAAACCGGCCTGGGTCAGCAGTTTCCTGTTTGCTTTTTTACTCTGTTCGCACCGGCTTCCCGCGCAGGGCAACCCTTCCGCGCCAGCCCCGTCAACGGGTAAACCATCGGATCGGGCCAATGCAGGTTCGGTTTTCCTGCACACCGATAAAAATGTATACATGGCAGGGGAGCGGATCTGGTTCGCGGCCTACCTGCTGCAGTCGGATTCAGCACTGCGGGACATGAATTCGGTGCTGCAGCTTACATTGTTTGATTCTTCCGGAAAAAAGAGAATACAACAACAGAAGTTCCTGATGGACCAGGGTCTGTCATCGGGTGATCTGCAGCTGCGTGACTCACTGACAGCAGGCCGATACCAGCTCGTCGCCAATACCAACCTGGTGGATGCATCCGGCAAACCGGTTCTTAATTTTGTACAACCAATCAGCATTTTCCCGAAAGGAAAAAGCCCGATGCCATCTGTACAAGTTACAGGTACTGCCGGACAAAAATCAGCACCACAACCTGCCAGCATCCGCTTTTTTCCCGAAGGTGGCCAGCTCGCGGCAGGGGTGCCGAACCGGATTGCCTGGGAAAGTCTCGATCCATCGGGACGACCGGTCCCTGCGGAAATACGGGTCTTCAACAACGGGGTGCCTGTATTAAGCGCAGGCTCTGATACCGATGGCTTCGGGGAATTTGAATTAACCCCTTCAGCCGGCGATCTTTTTACTGCCACACTGGAAGGACCTGTATCCGGCCAGTTCAGACTCACCGCACCTGTAAAGGATGCAGTGGCGATAACCATTGATTCAGCTATAGTGAATGATTCCATCCGGCTGCAAATATTCTCAACCTCCACGCAACCGCTGACTGTTCTATTGCATGATAACCTTGAGGTCTTTGCCGAAGCTGCGATAACTACCAGCGCTGCGGGCAGGAAAATCATCTTTGCCACCGATGGCATGCGCACGGGTATCAAAGTGATTACCATCCTGGATTCTTCCGGGCAGGCAGTTGCCGAACGACTGGTGTATACCGGTTTTGATAAACGCCCTTTCCTAGCGGTGATGCCCGATTCAACTGTTTATTCAAAACTGTCGCCTGTCGGCCTGCAACTGAAACTCGGCGATAGCATCAATGCACCGGCAGGCCTGTTTTCCATTGCCGTGGTGAAAGCAAACCGGATCAACAACAATGACCTGGCGTGGATCGAAGAACACTATGCGTCTTCCGTTAACCTTTCACCGATCAATGCTGCACAAAATGTAACGGGTAACCGGTTCTTACTGGAGAAGCTGTTGCTTACCAAAGGTTGGAGGAAATACATTTCACCGGGGAAAGGTTCTCGCAGCATCCGGACCTATCGCGGCAATGTGAGCCGGTCAGGCCGGCCACTAAAGAAAAAAGTACAGGTGGGGAATATGACATCCGGTGGCTTTTCCATTATTGAGACGGATGAAAAGGGGTCGTTCGAATTGCCCGAAGCCGGAATGATTGTACCATCCGGGAAGGAGGTGTTGCTGCTGGTAACCGGAAAGGATTCTAAAGGTTTTACCATCGGACTGGATGCAGAGCTGCCGGTACTGGCTCCTCCGGCGCTGGATGGTTCATTCCGGAATACACCGTCTACTTCACCCGCTTTTGAACCAGTGGGCAGTGAACCGGTATTTGAACTCGGCGGCGTCACGGTTAAAAGCAGGCGAAGGGATCTTCCATCCTTTATTACCGATGAAAAGCCTGGGGTGAACCCATGTGGTGATTACGTGGATAAATATGGGTACCTGAACTATCCGCCCAGTGCAAATTCCGAAGAGTTGTACCAGCCGGTACGGGGCAAGGGTTACCTGCACCGGACCGACCTGAATGAACGCGGGCACTTCAAAGTAGATCCGGTGGCATATGGATCCTGTCTCACTGAAACCGGCTCCGTGGCTGCAAGATTTCCCGGCATCGCGATGGAAAAGGAATTCTACGCTGTGTTACCCC
>SEAD01000343.1 GCA_004173355.1 Chitinophagaceae bacterium
CCGCCCCATGCAACGATTACATCAGCTGCGGGATTTCCTGCACTGATAAAGTTCGCTGGATAAGAAGGACCATTTGTACAGGCATCTATATCAGCATTGCCAAAAGTATAACCTCCATGTCCACCTCCCGATGAAGTGGTAAGGGCATTATTGTTTGCTTTGTAATTGGGATCCAAAGTCCATGCTGTGGTTCCACAGGTTCCGGAACTTTGCATCACTCCTGCACCTCTGAACCAGTTGGCTAAGCTTCCGCCATTGGCTCCGCCGCCACCACCGGCATTGTGCGCATTACCGCCGCCGCCGCCATTAGCAGCAGCACCTCTTCCGTACCGGCCGCCCAATGCATCATAATCCACGCGGTATCCTGCGATACTTTCGCCTTTTTCAGCAGAAAGGGCATCACTTTGGGTGACGAAATCAGTATAGAAATTAGCGTCGGGGCCGGAGGTAATGTTATCTCTCGTACCTCCTCGGAATCCTGCTGCATTCGCGTTGATGCTTCCGTTGTTGATAATGGTATTGGCTAATAAGGCATTAAACCCGCCGCGTCTTCTTTCCGCCGCGGAAGGATCTGCACCGCCAAATTCAGGTGCACCCCAGTGAACTGCCGTCACCGAAGCCCCGGTATTCACGGTCAAAGTAGTATATTGAGGAACTCGCACTACCTGTACATGTCCTGCAAGGGTATACGCCTGTTTGGTAGCACATGATAAAGTGATGGTATTTCCGTTCACACTCGCAACCCTTGCCAGTTCGTAGGTTCCCGCACCGTTTAATGCGGTAACAGCTCCGTAACTTATGGTATTGCTGATGTCGATCACAGCACCTTGTGCCTGATAAATCATCAGAAGATCTCCTGCTGATAGAGCATCTGAAGCGAATCCTGCACTGTTGGTTACATATCCTGTTGGCAGATAATTTATTCCGTCTCTGTTCAGATCAGCGATGGATGTAACGGTGATGCCCGTAGCACCCGCTGCAATATTGGCCGTCGGCTGGGTGTATCGGCTGAGCACCGTGTTGGCTGCCGTTACCGTTAATGCACCGTCTTTTCCGGCTTGAGCGGATAACGGAATTGAACTGAGCGTTGAGAACAAAAACAACAGAATGTAGAAAGCATATCGTAAAGGTTTCTTATTCCAGAAATCTGTTCTATTAGAAAGTTGACTTGACACAATGGGTAAAAGGACAATTCCCAATACTAACATTAATAGACCTCCAAAAAAGGACC
>SEAD01000344.1 GCA_004173355.1 Chitinophagaceae bacterium
ACCTGTAGCTGTATGTGTTTTGCTTGGTGCTCACCTGCCGGGGACAAATCAAGGCCTTACCCTTATGCAGGAGGCAATCAAGAGGACCATTCCACCGGCTGCACAAGCAACGGATAACGGGGCCTGCCTTTGTCATTCAGGTAAAAGCAGCTGTCCATCCGGTACCAGAAATGATCCGCCCCCAGGTCAGGATGTATCGTCCGGAAGGTTGCCGAGGGCACCAGCCGGAGCCGGTAGGTCACCATGGCGGTATCTGTAGCCTGGCTTTTCATCCGCGTCACCTGTACACGCATATTCGCATCCTGCCGCTCCCGGAAATCCCTGTCGGAACGGCTGCAGGCCGTCAAAGTCAGGATGAACAGAAACGCCGCTCTAATTTTTGATCTCTTCATATCTGAATCTTAAAGTTTTAAGTACCCCGTTCGGCAGGGTGATCTCCATGATATAATATTTTCCGTCGCGGAAACGGCCGTTCTCCGCCAGATCGATGACCACATAGTTGTAACCATTCTTCAACACATGCTCGCCCAGCCCTTTTATATTTTTCTCCGGCTCATCTGCAGGATGTACCTTTATCCTCATCGGCTGTTCGCTATAGGGATTACCTATACCAAAGCGCAGAACCCCTCTGGCTACATACAAATTACCCCTGGCCAGATCCTCCACATCACGGTAGCTCTCTCCTGAATCAGGCGCTTTCTTGACCGAATCTCGGCAGTTCACCACAAAAGACCATACTTCTGACCGCGACAGAATCGTCTGTTCTTTATAAGCCGTCACCTGCCATGCATATTTTTTCCCCGTAATGAGTTCCGCCGCAATAGATGGATAGGGCAGCACCGGTGCGAACAGGTCCCGCTGGTTCAGTACCGGAAGGTTATAGTTCAGCGCCTCGGTCGGGCTCTGCCCTTTTTTAATTTCGCTCATGACCAATTGGTAACTCGCCCCCGGCACTGCCGGAAGGAGCGGCTGCCAGGTCATGACCGGTCTTTTGTCACAGATCGTATCCCTGTTATAAGGTTCGATCAGGCTCATATCCGCAAAAGGTTCCAGCGTATAGGCAAAACACTGGTCCTCAGATGGGATATCGCTGTTCACCGAACGGATATTATAACAATATTCGTAATCACCCTGCGGCAGCATGCGTGTGCGGGCGACCATGTTGCCGATCTTGTCCGCGGAGAACTCCACAGAAGCACCGGTGACCGCGTCAAAAGGTATCGTATTATTT
>SEAD01000208.1 GCA_004173355.1 Chitinophagaceae bacterium
AAGGTGCACATCGGAACCTTCGTCTCTGAACGATGGAACAACCGTGAGGGCAACATGATTGAGGTTCAGCTCACTTCCCATGCTGGTAAGTTTCCGGTTGCGTCCAGCCGAAACGGCGTCCAAACTATTTCCATAAATAAAATAACATTTGAGGTGTTTGCCTCTTGACTCACTCTGTGTTTCGAGGAAACGCAGCCATTGTTTTATTTCTGTCCAATCCGGTCGATTGCCGACAAAGTACAGGATGCCATCATATCGACCGTATTTACAAACCGGACACGCCGTTGAACCTTTGTCAGGCCCGTACACATGGAAAGGACTGAAAGATGGCTGGTCTTCGCCAACCTGCGGCCCGGGAATCCGGACCTGCTTTGCAGCCTCAGGATACCCCGGCACATTCAGCCCCAGGATAATGTTGTGCTCCGCAACAAGCAAACCATTTTCCAGGTGCGGTCGCAGGATGCCGCTTCCTCCCCTGTTCTGGAGTTTCCTGCGCGCGGAGCCATCCAGCAATGGATCATCGTCAAACACAAACTCGTCGATATAGTACGGGTTACCCAATCCGGGTTCCTGGATTGTCACGTGTATGTGTGCCGGCTCATCATGGGTTGGGTAAGGCGCCGGTCGTACTGTAAAAACAGAATAGCTTCCGGCTGAGTCCGTCAACACCCAGCCACGGATATAACCATGTGTTTGTCCCGCTTTGTTGGGGGGCATGCTCCGGGGTTCTGCCGGGTGATGCAGGTATCTTCCGTCAGTGTCCGTCTGGTAGTAATACACCAGCACACCCGGGGCAGCGGTTTTCCCGTCACGCCTTAGCACCTTTCCCCTGATCAGTAATTTTTCCCCGTTTAATTTCCATCCTGGACTGGTATCTGTGGCATTGATCTCCGCAGGTTTTTTGATATCGATAAAACCGGCGTTTTCAAATGGCCCGCCGATTACAGTTGCCGGATCTGCGGCAACGGCACCCTGGGCTGTGGATTGATGATTTCCGCCACAGGCATTGAGTATAAATAACAGGATGGCGATTACCGGATAGAAGGTTACTCTTTTAAAGGGCATAACAGGTTTTTATCAAAAATGACCAGTAACCCGTTGAGTACCAAAAGCGATGTGGTAACCCGAGTACTTATTTAATCAACCCGATGAATATCGTTCATCCGCTGTTTAAATCCGGCGGCAAAATGCCTGCTCAGGCGAACCGCGGCACCATTGTCCATGGTCAGGTCATAGTCCCCGTTCAGCCGCGAAGTGTAGCTGGATACCCTGGTAATGTTTACCAGGCAGGACTTATGTACCCTTGTATAAATGGCGGGGTCGAGTCTGCCCGTTATGGATTTCAGGGATTCGTGCAGGAGATGGCGTTTGCCCCGCAGATGGATTGTTATGTAAGGGGTGTTGGCTGAAATATACAGGATCTCACCGACCTGGACCAGATGCCGGGTGGTTCCCTCAGTAATCTCAAGCACTGTTACGTAATGGCTGCTGGCTACTTGTTCCGCGAGCAGATCCTGTTTCGCGGGTTGCATGACCAGTCCCCAGATTACCGGGATCGGATATATCAGGGCAAGGTGAATACCGTGTTCAGACAGGGTAAACATCAGGGTCTGCAGGTAGGCGAACTGGTGGTAGTAAAAAAGTCCGGAGAGGATCCATAAAAACAAGGGAAAGACAAAGAGGTGCAGCAGCTGGATAACGATTACAATGCCCAGACGTTTGGCAGGATGGTCGGACATGAATTTCCGGGATATCATTCCCTGCAGGCATCCAAGTGGGATAAACAGCCACCAGAATGAGGAAAACATAAACGATTCTGAAAAATAATAGCCAGAATGATAAAGTCCTGCCCGCAGGAAATCCTGGCCCATGCTGACTGAAATCACTGCAACGAGGCAGGTGATCAAAACCATGTTACGGGATGCCGCAAATTGCCGGAATGATATTCCCGGGGAGAAAAATGGTTTCATATCGGGGTGTTTAAGGGCAATTTCCCGGTATCGCGGGTACCGCTATACAGTTCATATTCCAGCAACCTGCAATCAATAGTGCTGGTGTAAAATTCAATCCTCCGTTTCGCCTTTAATCCGATTTTTTTTGCCAGTTCGAGATTGCCCGTGAATACATAACCAAAATAACCGCCGCATTTTTTCTTCATAAAATCACCAATCCGGCCATAGGTTTCGGCCAGCTCGTTGACCTCGCCCAGACGCTCGCCATATTCCGGGTTTACAAAAAAGATGCCCGGTACATCCGGTGGTATTTCGGTATCGGCAAAATCACAGACACTGAAATCGATCATCCCCGCAACACCAGCCGCGATTGCATTCTTTTTCGCATTCTCGATTGCCCGTTCGCTATAATCGGTGGCAATGATACGCAACCCGGGAACTTCTGTTATCTGCTCTTCCAGTTTGGCATCTTCATCAAAATAAACCTGCTCGTCATAACCGGTGAGATGCATAAACGCATAGTTCGTGCGGAACAACCCGGGGCGGCGGTTTGTGGCAATCATGGCCGCCTCGATAGCGAGGGTTCCGGATCCGCACATGGGATTTACAAAAGGGCTTGTCCTGTCCCACCTTGTGGCATAAACAGTGGCCGCAGCCAGTGACTCAAGCATCGGGGCCTGTCCGGGAATTTTCCGGTAACCATGCCGGGCGAGTGATTCGCCGGAGGTATCCACAAATACTTCCGCTGTTTCATTTTTCCAGAAAAGATGTATTACGGCTCCCGTAAGTGCGGCACCGGTTGAAGGACGGGTGCCACGCTTTTCCCTGATCCGGTCGATGATCGCATCCTTCACACGCAGGTTGGCAAACATCCCGTTATTGATGGTGTCATTTTTTACATTGCTGGTAATTGAAAAGTTACCTGCTTCCGGGATGAGGTCCTCCCATGGAAAATCAACCAGGTTACGGTACACCTCATCGGCATTGAATGCCCGGAATGATTTTAAACTATACAACACCTGGCTGGCACAGCGCAGGTTAAGGTTGAGACGGATACAGGCATTGACAGAAGCACGGAGTTTCACTCCGGTCACGAAGGTTTCGTCAACTGTATACCCGAGCGCTGTTACTTCCTGCTCCAGGTAAGGCATCATGTGCTTGTGGCAGGTGATGGTCACCGCCCCTTCGGTCGTATAGATACTCATAGACCGCAAATGTAATCCTTCCCTTTCACCGGATCGATGCGCAGATTTCCAACTCCTGTATTATCTTAGCGGCCACCATTCTTACACCACCATGAAATTGATCCTTTCCCTGTGCCTGATCGGCACATTTGCCTTTACGTCCTGCCAGAAAAAAAACAGCGACTCCTGTCCCACCGACATCACCGTTTCAACCGACAACGATTCCCCGAAAACCGGCAGCACCGCCACCATTTCGGTCACCCGCCAGAGCGAAAATGATGTCTACCACTGGGACGGTCCGGGTCTCCATGAACTCAACCAGTCGGATAAACTGGTACTGGAGGACCTTAAATTATCGCAGAGGGGCTGGTATTACTGCACTGCTGACAATATCGATTGCAACAGTTCCTATACCGACAGTGTGTACCTCAATGTACAACTGACCCAGGAAGCAGCCACCTGCTCACCGGAAAAAAACGAAGTGACGGGAAACGCGATTCCCGATGTGCTGTTTACACGCGTCACCAAGGGCATGGATCCGACCTGGAACGGGATCGTGCTCGAAGGCCGTGGTGAATTTGGTTATCCCCCTTTTGAAGTGTTGTTTAATTCATACAATGGCAACAAGGAACCTGAGGATGGTGTCTACTTTACAAAAAGTATCCAGTCATTCAGCCCCTTTGATGAACCCAATGCAATCTCCGTAAGCTTTATCTACCTGGGCATGTACTTCCACTCCCATGAAGGACAAAAAGTGTATGTAAGCCATGTCAACGGAAAACTGCAAGCCGTGTTCTGCGACATGAGCTTTGGCGGCGACGTACCCGGTGCCAGGTGCACCGGAAATATCACAGAACTCTGACCCATTATCATTTTCCTGTTAGCTGAACCCAACCACCATGCCCAAAGCATTTTTTACAATCGCTCTCCTGTTCTCCTGTCTTTTATCCAGCGCCCAGAAAACCACCGTCAGATGGGGCGAAGAATTCAAAATGCGGAAAGGAAGTACCGACCTCACCGTAGTATTTGCCGACAAGTCCGGTGTATACCTCGAAGAAGGCCACCTTGCGCTGAAGTCGTACTATGTGATCGGCGCCTCTTTGCGGAGTTCGGCCAAACTCATAAAACTCGACCAGAACCTCAATGAGATTTTCACCGTCAGTTTTGACAAGGAACTCAAGGGCAAGGAATTCATCCAGTTTTTTGTACTCAAAGGAAAAATCTGGCTGTTTGCGTCGGAAGAATTAAAAAAAGAAGGCCAGTTTATCGTGCATGCTGCCGAAGTAACCCCGTCAAGCGGCGTTTTAAGCAGCACCTGGAAAACCGTGACCACCCTGCCGCGGGAAAAAAAATCAGACCGGATCCAGTTTAAAATCGCACCGGGTGCAGACAGCCTTTCGATGACCATGGTCACTACGATGATGGGAAACGAAAAGGAAATCCTCCGCGTGGAAAAATTCGATGCGGCATTAAAGAGCACCGGGCCGGCTGCTGAAATCTCCAATGAGTTTGACAGGAATACCTACAAACTGGAAGATGTGATTTATACTTCGCAGGACCGGATTATCGTGGTCGGCCGGACCTACGAATACCGCGAGGGGAAAAAGAAGAAAGATAAATTCCTGGACTTCGTTAAATACAATGTCCGGATGTATGATCAGGCCGGTAAACAGCTCACCGACCTGGATACCGATGTGGAAGGCAAATGGATCACCAGTACAAAAGTGGTACAACAGCAGAACCGGGATCTGATCGTGGCATCTTTTTATTCGGAAGATAAAAAAGCAAAGAAACTGGATGGCATGATGGTGCAGCGGCTCAACTCGCTCACCGGTGCCGTCGTTTCCACCACCAATAAAAAACTCGATCACTCACTGCTTGACACCGGCGCCGATGAGGATGATGACCAGTCTGACGATACCGAAACCAAAGCCGAGCGGAAAGAACGGCAGAAACTGGAACAGATGAAGGACGAGGGGGAAGAATTCTCCGCATATATGAAATTCCGGCAGATTTTTTATACCGCAGACGGCGGCCTGCTGGTCGTGGCCGAACAGTATCATAATTATACCACATCGAGTTATACCTATACACCAGGCACAAGCGGAAGACCCGGCTCATCTACTTACCGCGTGTATGATATATATGAATGCGGGGAAATACTGATGTGCAAACTGGATGCTGCCAGCAAGATCGGGTGGCTGAAAGTCCTGCCGAAAATGCAGCGCGAAGTACTCGAAGGTGGTTCAGGCGCAGCACTGTCTTATTTCGCTTCCTCCAACCTGCCATTCTATGCGGGATTTGGCGCCATGCAGGTGAAGGATAAAGTGATGCTATTCTTTAATGATATCAAGTCGAACGGAGCCGTCACACAGGCGGGGCAACGCATCAAAAAAACAACCAGGTTCGGCCGATCGGATTGTTTTGCAGTCAGCATCGATCCCACAACGGGTGCACTTACGCGGAAAGTGATTTTTTCCAACTCCGATAATCCTACCGCAATGCCGCGTCTGGGCTCTGTTATAAACAATGAAATGTACCTGATCGGCAAGGATGACAAGGCACTTGGAAAAAGTAAGGTGGCGATTGCAAAACTGACCGTTAAGTAGATGCGGAAACATCATCAAAAATTTTTGCACCGTTTGTTTTTTAGTGTGAAAGTTTCCCCTATCTTTGCTCTCCCAAAATAACGGTACCCACTGTTATTCAGGAAGTTGGATCGGTAGTTCAGTTGGTTAGAATGCCGCCCTGTCACGGCGGAGGTCGCGGGTTCGAGTCCCGTCCGGTCCGCGAGCAA
>SEAD01000345.1 GCA_004173355.1 Chitinophagaceae bacterium
GCCGTCAATCGGCTCCTGGACATACTTACGTTGTGTTTCATTATGGATCCACTCCACCCTTCCGCTGAGAAAACGAAGACGGTCTTTGATGATTGTCCGTTCCCCAAGCGCAATGGAGTCATCTTCCCATTGTCCGGTCATATGTACAACCTCTTTAAAAATTTCGTCGGCATCGGGAGCCGGATTGATCAATGCACGTGGATGGGTATCAGTACGGTCCTTGTCAGCCTCGATCACACTGTTTACAATACCTGCGATCAGCTCCTGCTGTTCCTCCGTATCCCAGATGTACCGCATCACCCACATATCCGACAGGATGGCTACGGACCTTTTACACAACAGAGCACTTGCTGCAATGAGCCGCTGCAGTTTCACTGCACGACGGTCACTGACCTGCACGCCGGCATTCCTCAACAATTCAACCAGGTTGATATAGGCGGGCCGGATGCCCTGGAGGTCTACTGAACCGATCATGGATTGCAACACCTTTACATCGTCGGCTGTGATGGAAGGCCTGCCATCCCCTTCTTTCTGCTCCAGTTTCCAACCGGCTTCAAGTACATTATTGAGAAGGGCCGGATCGACATAATCGCACCGCACACGTATCAGGAAGCGGTCGAACAACGCCTGCAATGCTTCCTCCTCCGGAAGATGGTTACTGGCCCCAATGATCATGACCACCGGCAATGGACGGTTTTCGCGGCCGCGACGGAATACTTTTTCATTCAGCACCATCAGCAGGCTGTTGAGGATAGCACTGTTTGCATTCAGCAACTCATCAAGAAAAATAAGGTCTGCTTCGGGCAACATGCCTTCGGTATTGGTTACCAGGTCGCCCTCCCTGAGCCGCCGGATATCAAACGGACCAAACAACTCATTGGGTTCGGTAAAACGCGTCAGCAGGTATTCAAACGTTTTGCCATGCAGCAACCTGGACAATTCGCGCACCATTGCACTTTTCGCCGTACCGGGGGGGCCAAGCAGGAACATGTTCTCCCGACCCGCCATACAAATGCCCATCAGGTCGATAATATCATCTTTGCCAACGAACCGTTGCTTGAGGTGTTCGAGTACGGCCTTAAGGTCATCAATAATTTTTATTTCACTCATCTGTACATTTTCCATGCGTTGTCATGCGGTCGTCGCTGCAGTGCACATTGGTTGAGTGTGTGTATGATGTGGTTGATGAAGTGACTTCGGACGTGGATGTGGATGTG
>SEAD01000346.1 GCA_004173355.1 Chitinophagaceae bacterium
AGCAGGAGCGGATATCAAATAGACACGTTCAGGAGCAGTTAATCTGTTAATCAATAAAACAGTCTAACCTTTCTTTGCAATGCCAGATCATTTATCGGCGATCCAAACTATCCAAAATGGTGATTTAGTAATGTCGGTATTCACCGGCCAATTATATGGTGTTTAATCCCGCGATACTGACCACCGTTCCTGCGATGTTGACCACCTGTTAACCGGCGGTTGTTTATGTAATCTTTTCGAAGAACTGGAGGATGTAAAAATAGGATGTTATTTCTTTCTCATGGACGGTCCTTTTAGTTCCAACCGATGCGCTCTCTGGACCATTCGATCCAGGGTAGAGTCGGCAACCCTACTATCGCTGATAACTTCATACCATTTGGCAACCGGTAGCTGTGATCCGATGATGGTAGATTTACATCAATGGCGGTCTTCAATGATCTCCAGTAGTATCATCCGGACGGTATTGTCCGGTTGCTTTATTCCAAAATCGTCAAGTATCAGCAGGTCATACTTTTCGAATTTGAGCATTTCCCTGGTTTACGATCCATCCGCTTTCATCATTTTGAGCCTGGAGAAAAATTTCTGGGTAACAAAGTACAGGGTTCTGTATCCGAGTTGACAGGCCTGGTGTCCCAAGGCAGATGCCAGGGAGCTTTTAGCTACGCTAGTGGCACCGGTGATCAGGATGTTCTCATTTTTTTCGATAAAGCCGCCGTCGGGCAGCCGCAGCACCTGCGTTTTATCGAGCCCCAGGCTGCCGGCGAATTTGAGCTCCTCTAGTGTCGCGATATCCCGGAAGCGGGCAAGGCGCATGTGGCTGTTCACTTTTTTGGTTTGCCGGTTCTGCCATTCTCACTTGATGAGGGTTATGAGTAGTTCACCCGGAGTCAGGTCTTGGTGTTGACGGCGGGCCAGCCAGGAAGTCGTCGTTAATGGAAGGCTCATACTTATCAGCTTTGTTAACAGCGCTTTTGAGGTTGCCAGGGACAAGCACCTTGGGAACACCTCCAAAATAATGGAGGGCACTTTCCGTTGCGCCGACAAAATGCTCCTTTCGCTGGGTTGCGACTGCCTGCACATAACTCAACTGGCTGTAGTGTAGAATCCTACGCATTGTGACCACCCATTCCGATGATAGTGACCAGTGATTCCGATGATGCTGACCAGCTGTCTGGACGTTCAGGATCATTGGTTCAAGGTCTCAAGATCCTGCTAC
>SEAD01000347.1 GCA_004173355.1 Chitinophagaceae bacterium
CTGCCAGAACTGCGGTGCCCAGTACTCCAAATGGCAGGGGCAGTGCAATTCGTGCAGGGAATGGAATACAATTGTTGAGGAAGTAATACAAAAAGAAGAGAAACAGGCCTGGAAGCCGGCAGCTCCGGGAGGTGTGCAAAAAGCATCACGGCCATTGCGCATTAACGAGATTGATTCGACGGGTGAAGTGCGTATGGACACCACCGATGCCGAACTGAACCGGGTGCTGGGCGGCGGACTCGTTCCGGGATCGCTGACCCTTTTGGGCGGGGAGCCGGGTATAGGAAAGAGTACACTGCTGCTGCAGATATCGCTGAAACTGCCCTACCGTACACTTTATGTTTCGGGTGAGGAAAGCCAGAAGCAGATAAAAATGCGTGCCGAACGCATTACGCCAAATGGCGATAATTGCTACATCCTTACCGAAACCAAAACACAAAATATTTTTAAGCAGATTGAAGCGATAGACCCTGAAGTGGTTATTATCGATTCGATACAAACACTGCATTCTGATTATATAGAATCATCGGCGGGGAGTATTTCGCAGATACGCGAAACCACTGCAGAACTTATAAAATTCGCGAAAGAGACCAACGTACCGGTCATCCTGATAGGCCATATTACTAAAGATGGCAGTATTGCCGGCCCTAAAATATTAGAGCACATGGTAGACACGGTGCTGCAATTTGAAGGCGACCGTAACCATGTGTACCGTATACTGCGCGCGCTAAAAAACCGCTTTGGCTCTACCGCCGAACTGGGTATTTACGAAATGCAGGGCAGCGGGCTTCGCGAAGTTTCCAATCCGTCAGAAATATTGATCTCGCACAAGGAAGAGGAACTGAGCGGCACCGCGATTGCGACTACGCTGGAAGGTATGCGGCCCCTGCTGGTGGAGATCCAGGCACTGGTTAGCTCTGCGGTGTATGGCACCCCGCAGCGAAGCACCACAGGCTACAATGCAAAACGACTAAACATGATACTTGCCGTACTCGAAAAGAGAGCCGGTTTCCGCTTAGGCGCTAAAGATGTTTTCCTTAATGTTACGGGTGGGATTAATGTAGACGATCCTGCTATAGACCTCGCAGTCGTAGCGGCAATATTATCCTCTAACGAGGATATTCCGGTGGGCAAAGATTTCTGTTTTGCAGGAGAAATTGGGCTTTCGGGCGAAATAAGGCCTGTTAATAGAGTAGAACAACGCATCCTGGAGGC
>SEAD01000348.1 GCA_004173355.1 Chitinophagaceae bacterium
TCCTTGGCCTGCCAAGTCCAGAGGCGGCAATGCTGACCTCAAATCCCTCGGGAACTTTAAGCAGCTTTACCATCTGCGGAAAGAAGTCAAGGTGCTGGGGATACTTTGTGACCAGGGTCTGCCGGGTCGATTCTTTTGGGGGAAGCCCCCTTTGTGCATGTCCCGCGGTGGCCACCAGGACCAGGGCGAGCGCGATTTTGGTAATCTTATTTTTCATGATAGAGATGATTTGTCTTTTGTTCGTTGACCTGGAATTTGCGCTAACGCAAAAAGGCCGCGGTTTCCCGTGGCCCCATGCTTTGGAAGCTGTGTTATTCTGTTGCCGCCTGCTCGTTGACAAAGCCCTCGGCGATAGTGGTCAGCGCCACATCGGTCGCCTTTTCATTGTCCAGGGTCTGGGTCAACAGGTCCACTACATCAGTATGTCCCATGTTTTCGGCAAATACCCTTAAGGTTCCGTAGGTGGCGATCTCATAGTGCTCTACCTTTTGCGCTGCAAGGATCAGTCCCGCATCGCGGATCATTGTTCCCTTATCAGTATCTTCGATGATGCCTGTTGCCTCTTCCAATAGGCCCGCCATCGCATCGCATTTTTTTGCAGCTGCTTTTTCGCCCAGTAGCTCGAATACCTGCTCCAGGGTAGCGATGTGCATCTTGGTCTCTTCGGTGTGCTTTTCAAAGGCTGCAGCTAGGTCAGGGCTGGTGGCAGCCTTTTTCATCTTTGGAAGAGCGGTTGCCAAGTGCTTTTCTGCCCAGTAGATATCCTTTAACTCATCGATGAAGAATTCATGGAATTCGCTGTCTTCCATCTTTCCCGTATTGCCGGTCGGTTTTTTCTTGGTTGCCATGGTAAATGGTTTTTAGGGTGATATGATACTATTGTTTTTATTCTTTTTTTGTAAACAGGGTGTTGTAAAAAAGGTTTTTGGAAATTTTATTTTCCGGTCTCCGAGTGCGGTGCATCTACCGGTTTTGATTCGGGCGAGCCTTTTTGGCGCAGATAGATGGTCAAAAAGACGATCGAGGCTACCGAAAGGAACTCGCTCTGCCAGTTCTGGAAGGTCTCAAACCAGAATTCGCTCTGGGACATGTAGTTTGTCAGGGTTTCAGCAGGCAGATGCTTGGCCAGCTGTTCGGCGTTGTGGTTTTTCAGGCTGCCATAAAGGTGCAGCGCCCAGCTGGCAAAGAAGAGGATCCCAAAGACG
>SEAD01000209.1 GCA_004173355.1 Chitinophagaceae bacterium
GTGAGTGCTACCACATTGGAGTTTTTCCTTGCTGCTTCCACGATGCCATCGCCAAAACCACTGCGGGTGTCTTTATTGCCTGTCGGTTGGATATCCTTTAATGCCATAATAATTGTGTTGTGAGGACGATCGGGTAGTCGATCCTTAAAAATTTAAATGAAAATAGAAAAACTGTCTCGTTTTGCAATCGATTTCATAAAATGATTTTAACTTGTCACGAAAAAAGGAGTTATGGGGTATTTAACGGATATGGCCAGCCAGATACGAAGGGATATAGTCAGGATGGTCCATGGATCGGCGAGTGGCCATCCGGGTGGATCACTTGGTTGTGCAGACTTTATGACGGCCTTGTATTTCCGCATCATGAAACACGATCCCTCCTTCCATATGGACGGCAGGAATGAAGACCTGTTCTTTTTATCAAATGGCCATATATCACCCGTGTTTTACTCCGCCCTCGCCCGTTCGGGGTATTTTGACATAAAAGAGCTGGCAACGTTCCGCAAACTCAATTCGCGGCTGCAGGGCCATCCCACCACGCATGAACACCTGCCGGGCGTACGGATCGCCTCCGGGTCCCTCGGACAGGGAATGAGTGTGGCCATAGGAGCCGCGCTGGCAAAGAAACTCAACAATGACCAGTCACTGGTCTTCTCCCTGCATGGCGACGGAGAACTGGATGAGGGACAGAACTGGGAAGCCATCCTGTTTGCGGCACATCATAAAGTGGATAAGCTGATCGCGACCATTGACTGGAACGGACAGCAGATCGATGGGCCGACCAGTAAAGTCATGGGACTGGGAAACCTCCGCCGGAAATTCGACGTGTTCGGATGGGCAACCATTGAAATGGAAGGCAATGATATGGATAAGGTGGTGGCCGGACTGGAAGAAGCAAAATCACTGACCGGTCAGGGTAAGCCGGTTGCAATCCTCATGCATACGCACATGGGTATGGGTGTTGATTTTATGACGGGCTCGCACGAATGGCACGGCATCGCACCCAATGATGAACAATTGCAGAAAGCCCTGGCACAATTGCCAGAAACTGCAGGGGACTACTAACCCTTTTTAAAGCCGGTTAATGCAATCGGTTTCATAACGATTTAAACCTGACATATGAACAAACAGTTAGCCTGTCTCCTGGGTATCCTCGGGACATTAAACGCGGTAGTAACCACTGCGCAGCCATCCCCTTCCGTAAAAGAAGACTTCAAACCCTCCTCCCTTAACCAGCCCGGACAGCAATTCCCGCAGGTCAATTCACAGGGTTACGCGCGTTTCAGGATCCTCGCCCCATCAGCAGACAGCGTGAAGGTCAGTCTTGGACTCGGAGGACGGGGAGGTACAAGACTGAAGCAGATGCCAGACAGTTCATGGATGGGAACTACGGACGGGCCAATGGACGAGGGGTTCCATTATTACAATGTATCGGTGGATGGCGGGAAATTCAATGATCCCGGCGCCCGGAATTTTTACGGATCGGTGCGATGGGAAAGCGGTATTGAAATCCCGGCCCAAGACGAAGATTTTTACAGCCTGAAAGATGTGCCACATGGAATGGTCCAGCAGGTTCTTTTCCCTTCTCCCAGTACCCACAGCAGTCGCCGGGCATTTGTATATACACCGGCAGAATATGGAAAGAAAACAGGTAAACGCTACCCGGTGCTTTACCTGCAACACGGATGGGGTGAAGACGAGACTGCCTGGTCCAACCAGGGCCACGCCAACCTGATAATGGATAACCTGATTGCTGAACAGGGCCTGCAGCCATTTATCATTGTAATGACTTACGGGATGACAAATGATGTCAGATTCGGGGGCTTGCGGAATTTCAAAGTCGATACTTTCCAGACCGTTCTCACGAATGAGCTCATTCCCTATATCGATGCGCATTTCAGCACCGTAGCGAAATCCTCCCACCGCGCCATGGCGGGTCTGTCAATGGGTGGTATGGAAACACATGCGATCACTCTCAACAAACCCGAGCTATTTTCCTGGTATGCGCTGCTGAGCGGTGGCATCTATACTCCGGCTGAAATAAAAGACAAATCCGGGGTGCGACTGATTTTCCAGAGCTGCGGAAGCAAGGAGCGACCCGCAGAAGTAAAACAATCTACGGAGGCGCTGAAAGCCGCAGGCATCAACGCCGTGTCCTATATCTCTGAGAATACCGCCCATGAATTCCAGACCTGGAGACGAAGCCTGCACCAACTCGCACCGCTTTTATTTACCGAGAAGGGCACGAAGTAAGCTGAACTGAAAACCTGGTTTCACTACGCCTGCTGTGCGGCTTCAATCACCCTGCCGCGGTCGCCGAAAACGGAACACAAAATATACCAGCGCAAACAACTGGAAAGGGATTGCCGTGTATACAACCCGCTGGAGATCCGTACCGGCCAGTGTCAGCGAAATCGCAAACAGGAGGGCGGCGAAAAAGATCACAGTTGAAAATACCAGTACGGTGTGATCGACAGTTCCTGGGTTACGGGGATGCCGGTGCTTCCGGTAATAAAATCCGCAGATGGCCAATACAATAAAGATGAATGGAAAATCGACCGATCGGATGAGCCGGATCCTTGGACCATAGGTCATGTCGAGCGTGGAAAGTCCTGCCTTCAATTGTATAAAATACCTGTGAAGTGCCGTCGTTGCGAGGCCAAGGGTATTTCGCCAGTCATTGAAGTACATCAGCTGGAAAGCCTTCCGGATGCCCGGTGCGTATTCCTTTTTTAAAATATTGAGCCGGAGAAGCCTCCCGCTTTCCGACGCTTGCCAGGGATTACCTCCAAATTGCGTATTGATCAGTTGAATATCGGAAAGGACATCGTTTGCCAGAGAGGCCGAGCTGCTGTCCATTGTGGATGCGTCCGCGTTCTTTCGCAGATCAGCGATTTCACCGGGCGTACTGATCATCAGGACAACGGCATTGGCTGATTCAAAGCTTTTACTTTTGCTGTAGGAGTAGGAACTGCTGAAGGCAATGAGAAATACAACAAATGTCAGCAAGGCAGCCCGGGAATGAGGCCGGAATGATTTAACCAACAGGCTTGCCAGCAGCAGGACGACACTTACAAGAAGAACAAAGACCATGATCCACGGTTTGAGCGTAATCGCCAGCGCACTGATCAGCAATGCATAAACAATGGTCAAAACCGGACGCCAGGGTTTTGCAGGCTGGAAAATTCGCACCATCCAGATAAAGATCCATAGCTCAACAGCAAATAATATTGACTCTGTTAACACGGTAGCACAGTAACTCCAGATCGAAGACAGCAGGAAAAAGAAAACGAGAACAAGGCTATTTCGAAGGGAAAAGAAACCCTTCCAACCCTTACCGGAAACCATTTTAATAAAGTTAAAAAGGCTGCCCGCATTCACCAGGAAACATAAAATGCCCAATCCTGCGCTTCCGCTGCCAAAAGCCAGCAACCACAATGGATAGAGGGGCGGTCGCTGGGAAAGGTAACCCGGGACAAAAAGATTTGACGCATCCTGGACATACCCATAGGAGTCTGGCTCCAGGTGAATGGGATGTTTGCCGATTGCCAGCAACCAGGCCACAATGAGAGTGGCAAGTAAGAATCGAAGCGAAATAAGGATTAGCGATCTGGAGTTCATGGAAGAAAGGTTTTACCTGGTACCTGTATGCAAATACCGCCTCCATGCAAATGTCCGGATTACCATTGGATATCGATAAAAGGATCGGTATCAACGCACCTGGCATGATACGAACCTGTCTTTACTTTAAAATCAGACTTAAGTTGCATGTCGTCTTTACGATTCAACAAGTACCGTCGCGTTCCGTGCCCTTTTCTTTCCTGTGCCCTTTTTGATATCCCAGGATCTCATTTCCACACCTGACGCCAGGAATTGATCCCTGAACTCTGCTGATGAAGAAAAAACAAGACGGGGCAGGTGCCGCCTTTCGTAATAGACAGGAAATTTTTCACATGCAAATGGCCACGGCTCCACCGTAAGCGTATGTTCATCAATTTTTGTCAGGTAATAAGTAACGTTATGCGGACCTACACTGATTTCCGTCTTCCGTTGTTCCTCCTGCATATCATCTTTGCAGATCAGCAATGATAATGCATCGCACCACTGGAGCAGATTGTACAGCTCCATCGTTTGTTTCTCAGTAATGGAAAGCTCTTTCATCCACTGGCTGCGCAATTTTTTCTGATCGGCGAGAAACCTTACGGCCTTTTTGTTTTCCGGTTTTGCAGATGCGTACAGGAACTCCATGTGCAGGGAAGTGAGTAATGCGATGGTACGACTCTTGACTATCGTCAGGGAGGCCAGATTCATGCAGTGTTCAAGGTCAAACTTTTTCATGTCATAATTCAGCGGGCCGCCGGTCGCGGTCAGGAGATTCTCCCCGTCCAGCTCGTTTTCCGCGTCATCATGTTCAGCGATCGACATCATCACCTCCACCCAATGGGCTGGCAACTCACCGAATTTCCAGTTAAATCCGATCTGAGCGGCAACAATCCCATGAGAACGCTGTGTGACTATTTCCCATCCTTCTTCCCTGTACTTGACGATCATAATGTATTGCAATTGTTCTTTTACTGCATCAAAGGGATGCCTGATTGGAAATCTGACGCTCCGGCTGGCTTCCAGAATGCGGTCGCCTTGCCCAGCTCATGCCGCATCACCCAGCAGCCTATGCCCAGGGATTTAAAACCACCTTCACACAATTGTCTTCTTTTTGCTTGAACATGGAGTAGCCATCTGCAACTTTTGACAATGGCAACCGGTGTGTGATGATATCATCCAGTTTTACCCGCCCTTCTTCCACATATTTAAGCAGTTTGTCGATATGTTTATGCGCCGGAGCCTGGCCGCCTTTTAATATGATCCCCTTATCGAAAAACTGACCCAGCGGAAAATTGTCATAGGTTGTCGGATATACGCCCAATACTGACACAGTACCACCTCTCCGCACTGCGCTCATACAAGCTTCGATCACTTTCGGGGAACCTTTCTCCATATTAATTACCGCTTTCGCCCTGTCAAGAAGGGTACGATCCGGTTCAAATCCTACGGCCTCTACCACCACATCAGCTCCACGACCTTCAGTAACAGCCCGGATTTGTTCTATCACATCTTTACCATTGCCTTCCCATAAAATTGTCTCCGCACCGGCAGCGCTAGCCGCCTTATCAAGACGGTATTGTAAGGTATCAACTATCAGCACTCTCTTCGCCCCACGCAACCAGGCGCTTTTCGCAGCCATAATGCCTACCGGCCCGGCGCCGAAAATGGCCACTGTTTCACCACCGCTGACATTTCCCCAGTCAATCCCTGAATATCCGGTCGGGAAAATATCCGTCAGGAACAGCACCTGCTCGTCTGTAAGTGAATCAGGTACCTTACGTGGACCATAATCGGCGTAGGGCACACGCACGTATTCAGCCTGCCCACCATCATATCCACCATACAGATCGGTATAACCAAACAGGGCACCGCCTTTTTCAGTCAATAACCCACCTTCGGGGCCATAGTGCTCCGGGTTACTGTTCTCACAATGCCCCGGGAGATGATGATTGCAAAAAAAACATCCCCCGCAAGCAACCGGGAATGGCACCACTACCCTGTCACCCCTTTTGAGGTTAGTAATTGCTGATCCTGTTTCTTCTACGATCCCCATGAATTCATGGCCAAGCACCATGGGTCGCGGTTGTGGTATGCCACCGGAATAAATATGGAGGTCCGATCCACAGATAGCCGTTGCCGTCACCTTCAGGATAATGTCCCGGTCCGATCGGATCGTAGGGTCATCCACATTGTCGCAGGTGACTTTCCCCGGTCCATGTATTACTGCTGCTTTCATACGAT
>SEAD01000349.1 GCA_004173355.1 Chitinophagaceae bacterium
TCAACAAATAAATATTCTATGCGTATGAAAAGTTTACTACTTAAGATACTGGCATTTGCCGGGCTATTGATGCCTGTGCAATGCCTCTACCCGCAACAGATCGACCTTACACTTAAATACATTCCGGCAAACAACGTTTATGAGGTATATGCCCGCCCTGACTTTTCGCAGAATAACTTTTTTCTGGCGGGGGGCAGTCAGATATCTGTTTTAGTGCCGGCATCTGTGGCAAATAACGGAATATCGGTAGCATCCGTTAACGGCGGTCCCTGGGCAGACAATTCACAGATATATGCTCCCGCAGCCGATGCTTCCCGCGACTACCACGGAATTGCAACAAATGGTTCGCAGGTAAATTTTACGGCGGGTACCGAATTATTATTGTTCAGGTTTAGCGTTTCGGGCAATTGCGTTCCGGGCGTCAGGCTCTACAATAATGGGTCAGATCCCGGGTCATCGGCACCCGGACTTAACGGAGCGGACTTTGCCAACTATTTAAGCAACGTCTTCGACCTGCAGGATTATTATGGCACCAACTATAATAACGGCGGCACGACTTGTGGAACTGCCGATAATGATAACGACGGTGTACCGGAAAGCAGTGATCCGGATGATAATAATCCATGTGTTCCAAACCCTTCTTTCGCAACCTGCGATCAGGATAATGACGGATTGACCAATCAGGAGGAAGCGGCTATAGGCACTAATCCTACCAATCCGGATACCGATGGCGACGGAATAAACGATGGCACAGAGGTCACAAACGGAAGTAATCCGCTCGATCCCTGCAGCCCAAATGCAACCCCGGGTATATGCGACCAGGACAGTGATAATGACGGGGTACCTTCGGGCATAGACCCGGATGACAATAATCCGTGCATTCCAAATCCGCTGGCGGGATTATGCGATCAGGATAGTGACGGACTGAATAATAATCAGGAAGCGGCTATAGGTACCAATCCCACCAATCCGGATACCGATGGCGACGGAATAAATGACGGCACAGAAGTAAATAACGGAAGCAATCCGTTAGACGCCTGCAGCCCAAATTTATCATTCCCGACATGCGATCAGGATGGTGACGGACTTACCAATGCACAGGAAGGTACAGCAGGAACGAACCCAACCAATCCCGATACTGATGGCGATGGCCTGAACGATGGGGCGGAAGTGGCAGGCGGCAGCGATCCGCTCAATCCATGC
>SEAD01000070.1 GCA_004173355.1 Chitinophagaceae bacterium
ATAAAAATGGCGGAAAATTTCGCCGCAACGGGGTTTACAACCTTAACCGGAAACATTTGACAACGAAGCGTTAAATTTTGCTGCGCCAAGATACAAAATAAATGGTTCGCGCAACAGCAGACCCTCATAACTAAGTGTAAATGTTGATCTCATGCAACAAATGGATTAGAAAAGCATTAGAGGAACAAATGGGATTATTCACATATCTGATTGGAATTAATGGGGCAGGAAGTAAGGACGGATGACTGTTTTCCGGCAACAGAAACCCGGCAAATGACTGCCCGGGCGAAGGATTTAGAGGCCGTTTCGCAAAAAAAGGGGCCGCTCCAGTAGTACTGGAACGGCCCCTTTTTGTATAAACAACCGGACTTAGTAGTTCGGATTCTGTGTAAAGCTTGGATTCTGGATCACCTCAGTATCCGGGATAGGCCAGATAAAGCGATGGTCAGAGTAGGGCTTGGCGGCTTCGCCAATTGTAACGGCGACACCGATACCATAAAGTGCAGCACCCTGGCCGCCATTCGCCACTTTACCGGGAATTCCACCTGGGCTGAAATCAGGATCAACAGCAAGACGATGGATATCCGGCCATCTTTTACCTTCCCCGATAAATTCGATCCTGCGTTCTAAAAGGATCGCGCTGATGAAGGCATTTTTATCAGCGAAACTCGCAGCAGTGTACGCCTGGCTGGCAGGAGTAGCCAGTGAGCGGTTACGTACTGCATTCAGCAGGTCAAGTGCACGGGCGTCAACCCCTGTGCCCTGGCGTGCTTCGGCTTCGGCCTGGTTCAACAGAACTTCAGCATACCGGATCTGTGGTGCAAAATCATCCATGGTGCCATAACGGCGATACTTCGTGGTGAAGTAGTTGTTGGTGGCGTTTGATCCGTTTGCATTTGCACCCTGTACAGTAAGGAGGCTGCGACGTTTGTCATCTGCCAGCCATTCCGGCTTGTTGAAGATGATTGGCGAGATCGCCAGGAGGCCACGTGCACCAAGGTTAGCCGCACCAAGCATGTTTGACAGTGCAGCATTTACGCCGGTTCCATCCAATGCATCATTCCTGATAGAGAACACGCTCTCAGGTGAACCACCGGTTGGGTTGGTGATAAACGGACCATCGGGTGATGGAGTCAGTACCCAGCCACCGATAGGACTTGTGTAAGGACCAGCACCGGCAGGGATGAGTTTATTACCTTCTGCAATTGCACCCGGCCAGTCACCCATATGCAGTTTGACACGCTGTTTCAGCGCGATAACCGCACCTTTAGAGGCACGAACGGTTACCGGAGAACTTGTGTTTGCAAGATTCGCTTCCGCAAAATCAAGATCGGCCAGAATTTTTGTATACACGTCTGCCACAGTACCGCGGGGGATTGTTTTGGCTTCTTCAATCAGGGCCGCGCTGTTCAACCCCACTTCACGGTAAGGCACCCCAGGAAGGGTACCGTTATTATCGCGGTAAGGGCGGCAGTAGTTGATCACCAGTTCATGGTGCGCCATGGCACGCAGGAAACGGCATTCAGCCTGGTACTGGAGAGCTACTGCAGGCGTGATAACCCCTGCTGTACCTGCACCGATGAAACCTTCATTTGACAGGTTGGCTTTGTTGATCATCGCATACAAGGCACCGAACTGGCCGTTATTATTGGCAGTAGTGGGGTTATAGGTTGCCTGGTATGTGATCTGGAAGAAGGCTGCAACATTGATCATATCCTCTCCCCTTGCCTCACCCTGCTCAATATTCGCAGCTCCGAAAGGGTACCCTCGGTTACCGCCGTCAACGTATGGACTGCTCTGTGCAGCATCGTACACCCCATTGAGGGAAAGAAGGCATTTGTCCGCTGTCGCGAACGCGTCAGCTGCGGGGATCCCGGAAAACGGCTGGCGGTCCAGTTCCTTTTTACAACTTGATAAGGCAAGCAGCATCACCAGTGATGCCCCGGCGCCTTTTTTAATAATATTTATCATACTAAGTTTTTTAATCAATTTAAAAATCAGAATCCGACAGAAAGACCGAATGAATATGTGCGAACCTGTGGAGAGACCGCATTGTCAAGACCTGCACCGCTGGCATTCTCGGGATCTACACCCATGTAATCAGTCCATACCGCGAGGTTCTGGCCCTGTGCATAAATACGCAGGCTCTGGATGGCATTACCAGTGAAGGCAGACAGTTTCTTCGCAGGAACTGTGTAGCTGAGCGAGATATTCTGCAGGCGTATGAAATCACCTTTCTCTACGAAACGGCTGTTTGCAAGTGTATTCTGGTTAATGTTATTACCCTGGCCATAGTACAGTTTCGGTACGTTGGTAACCTGACCCGGAGTAGTCCAGCGATCAAGGATTTCCTTACCGTTGTTCTGGAAGCTCTGGTTAAGCAGTGCCTCCTGGCGGGTAATGTTCATGATTTTGTTGCCTCCTGAAAAACGAAGCAGGAAATCTGCGCTGAAACCTTTCCAGCTTACTGTATTGCTGAAACCACCAAACCATTTTGGCTGCACCACACCAAGGTTGGCACGATCCGCAAATGTCAGGGTTGAAGCAGCCCCTAATGCACCATCATCCTTGCCGTTGGCAACGAAATAGCTACCTACCGCACCGGCAGCAGGATTCAGGTTCAGCTGTACCAGTGATCCGTCAGCCTTGAAGTACATCGGGTTACCATTGGCAGTGTTAACACCAGCCCAGCGGTTACCATAAATGATGTTGATAGGGTCACCTACACGGATAATATTGTATGTACCATTCTGGGTGAACAGCACCGGAACACCACCAATCGGATAGAGCGATTTGATTTCGTTCTTCATCGTGGAGAAGTTCAGGTTGAAATCCCAGCGGAAATCACCTTTCTGCAGGATGTTACCATTCAGGGCCAGCTCGATACCGGTATTCTGCATGGAACCAATGTTCTGGTTGATCGAGTTGCCTGGAACACCGGTAGACAGCGGAGTTGGTACTGCGAAGATTACCTCGTTCACGTCATTCTTGAACCAGTCAGCAGTAAGGGTGAAACGGTTTTTAAGGATACCGAGTTCAAGACCGATATCATATTTTTCGTTGGTTTCCCACTGCAGCGAAGGGTTACCGATACCGCTTACGTTGATACCCGGGATGTTACCATAAGGGCGTACACCAAACAGGGTCTGGTACTGGTAACCACCGATGATATTACCCACTTTCGCGTAAGAACCTTTGATTTTCAATTCAGGCAGCCACTCATTCAGGAAAGCATTGTTTTTCCAGAAATCTTCTTCTGAAACCCTCCAGCCCACTGACGCACCGGGGAACACACCATAACGGTTGTCTGGATCAAGCGAGCTGAGTCCATCACGGCGGATAGACGCCTGCACGAAATAACGCCCTTTGAAATCGTAGTTGATACGACCAAACAGCGAATGCAGCGTGAATTCAGAAATACCACCACCGGTCGACTGGATCGCAGCAGAACCACTGATGAAATTCTGGCCATTGATAAAGAAGGCGTCAGAAATATTGTTGTTATTGATCGAGAAGTTTTTAGACTTATCCATCTGGAGCTCAGTACCTGCAGTAAGGAACACGCTGTGATCTTTCACAGTGATGTTGTAGTTCATGTAGTTTTGCCATACAAGCCTTGTAACGTTCTGCGAACTGTTTACAACACGGCCATTGGTACCACCGGTTGCGGTACCGTAACCATCACCATGCAATGGACTTGTTCCCTGGTAGCTGTAATCACCGAAGTAATCCCAGCCAAACTGTGAGCGAATTTTCAGCCCTTTAACAGGCGTCAGTTCCGCGAAGGTATTGTTGATGATACGATACTTGTCCGAATAGAATTTGTTTTCACGCACGGTGAAAGCAACGTTGGTAAAGTTATCATCCACAGAAGTGGTGTTTGGGGCACCATTCATCGAGTTACCTGTAGGGTAGTTGATATTGTAACCGGAAGCAGTAGTAGCACTGTAAGGTGATACGTTTGGCAGCAGGCGCAGGGCAGATGCGATGGCACCGCTGAGTGCGTTGGAACCATTGTTCTGGTCGCCATCTTCCTGGCGGCTCACCGTAAGGTTATTCCCGATTTTGAAAAACTTGCTCGCTTCGTGCTCGAGATTCAGCCTTACGCGGTAAGATTTATTGAAGTTGCTCAGGATAATACCTTTCTGGTTGGAATAACCAACTGACAGGTAGTAGTTGGTTTTTTCACCGGAACCCTGTACGCTCAGCGTATGGTTGTGTACCGGTGCCTGGTCTACCATCACTTCACTCTGCCAGTCCGTGTTCACGCCATCAGGTGATACGTTGGCACGGGGAGCTGCCCCGGCATTCACAAACTTCTCGTTCGCGATGATGCGGAAAAGCTCTGCATCAAGCAGGTGGAACTTCTTCAATGCACTTGAAAAACCAAGGAAACCATCATAAGTCACACGGGCACGGCCCTTTGCTCCTTTTTTGGTTGTAATGAGGATAACACCCGCAGCGGCACGGGAACCGTAGATCGCAGTTGCAGAACCATCTTTCAGGATGTCCATTGACTCGATGTCGGCCGGGTTGATATCCGCCAGGGCATTTGAGTTGGTAGCACCGGCAAGGTTACCGTCGATCATCGGGATACCATCCAGGACTATCAGGGGACTGTTGCTCAGGTTCACGGAGTTTGTACCGCGGATCCTGATGGTGGCAGGGGTATTAACCAGACCACCCGGGTTGGTAACCTGTACACCGGCGGCACGGCCGGCCAGCTGCTTGTCTACTGATGGAGTCATCAGGTTGGAAAACTCTTTCACGTCCACTTTAGCGGCGGAACCGGTGAAGGCCTTACGCTGCTGGGTACCATAACCCACCACCACAACTTCCTGCATGGTAGCGTCAGTGGACTCAAGCGTCGGGCTGATGTTGCTTTTGTTTCCGATGTTTACTTCCTGTGTTGTAAGGCCGACTGCGGAGAAGACAAGGATTTTTGCATCGGCAGAAACGGAGATAGTGTAGGATCCGTTCTCTTTTGTAACAGTACCGGTATTTGTTCCTTTAACCTGTACCGAAACGTCGGGAATTCCCTTCCCTGACCCATCAGTGACAGTACCACTAATGGTTTTCTGGGCTAACAACTGTCCTGTAAATAACAGGAAAGCCGTTAGACCTGCTAACAGTTTTCTCATGCGAGTGTAGTTTTTGGTGTATAATAAAAACAACCCTGGGAAACAAGCAACAGTCAGTTACCTCAGGGCTTTATTTTTAAGTCAGTTCAATTTCTCAGTTCTGGTTTCCCGGAGGATATCGCCTCTATGGGGGTCTAATATAAATTGAAATGACAATACAGCCAAAAACACCGTTAAAAAATTATTTCTTTTTTGACCGGTCGAGATTGATGATAAGCGCGGGCAAAAGCACGAGGTTGGTAAATGTTGCAGTGATCAGGGTCAGTGATGTGAGCCATCCCAGGGCCTGGGTTCCACCAAAACCGCTGAAGCTGAAAATGATGAATCCGGCAATCAGTACCAGCGATGTATATATTATACTGATTCCTGTATGATGGATCGTACTGATCACCGTCCTGACGGGGTCATTCCCCTGCGCGGGCAACTCCTGCTTATAATTCACGAGGAACCGGATGGTGATGTCAATGGCAATACCCAATGCCACACTGAAAACCAGTACAGTCGAGGGTTTCAGCGGAATACCCACCCAACCCATGACCCCGGCAGTGATCGCGAGCGGTATAATGTTCGGGATCAGCGAGCAAAACAGGATCCTCACCGACCTGAAGAGGTAAAGCATACAGAGCGCAATCAGCAGGAACGCCCAGAAAATACTTTCCTTCAGGCCGTTGATGATAAAACTGCTGCCCTCCACAAACGTAATACTGGTGCCGGTCAGCTGCACCGTGTACTTATCCGCGGGAAACAGCTCCTGCGCCTTGCGGGTGATGGTGTCCACAATCTGTGGCAGACGTACACTTCCCACATCCGCCATATTGATACTCATCCTCGCCTCCATCCGGGCACTGTCGATAAAACCGGACACGAGTTTGGTAAATGAATTTTTTGGCGCGCCGGGCTCCGACCTGAACTTCAGGTACCCCATCATACCCGGCATATCATACTGGCTGGGCATCGCATAATTACTGCTGTCGCCTTCATAAAACGCCTGCCGGGCAAATTTCAATCCCTCGGTAATGCTGAGCGGACGGGCAGTTTCGGGGATGGACTGCAGGAATTGTGTCATGCTGTCCATCTTGTTCAGTGCGGCAAAATCACGGAGAATACCGGCCTTGCTCTTTGTACGCACCAGCATTTCCAGGGGCATCACACCCTTGAAATTCTTCTCGAAAAATTTCAGGTCCGTATATATCTTATCCGTCTTGGGCAGGTCGTCCACAATGTATCCCACACTCTTCAGCTGGAAAATCCCTGCTACCGAAAACAACACCACAACTGCTGTCGTAATATAAATCACCCGGCGATGGTTGAGGGACCAGTGCTCCAGCCTGTCGAGCCACCTGTTCAGCCTCGGGTTCACCAGGTATTTTGTATGACGCGATTTCGGCGCAGGCAGTAAACTCAGCACGATCGGGATAAAAATGAGCGAGATAAAAAACAATACCATGATATTGATCCCCGCAACCACCCCGAACTCCTGCAGGATCTCACTTTTGGTAAAAGAAAAAACGGCAAACCCGATGGCAGCAGCCAGGTTACAGAAAAGCGTCACAATACCCATACGACCCACCATCGTCACCAGCGCCTCATGCCGGTCACCGGTATCGTTATATGCAGTGTGGTATTTATTCAGGAAATAAACACAGTTCGGGATCCCGATCACCACAATCAATGGCGGGATCAGCGCTGTCAGCAGTGTGATCTTGTAATGCAGCAGGTGCATGGTTCCCATGGTAAACAACACCCCCATGATCACCACCGCAAGTGAAAGGAACATGGAACTAACAGAGCGGAAAAACACCAGCAGGATCAGGGCCGACAATACCACACTGCCGAGCAGGAACCATTTCATTTCATCGGCAATCCTTGTAGCCATCTCGGTCCGGATCAGCGGCAAACCGCTCAGGTGAACTTCCTGTGAGGTTGCAGTGCCAAAATTTGTTGCGAGACTGCGGATCTTCTCCACTACGTCATTCCGCTTTTTTGAATTCATTACATTCTTGTCCACACTCACCCCCATCAGCCAGGCCCTGGTCTCCCTGTTGTACAGCAGGCCTTCGTAAAAGGGTAATGAAAGAAACACATCCCTCGCACTGTCGACCTGCTGCTGGCTCAGCACACCGGCCGGGAAAATAGACACCGCATTCAGCTTCTCACTGGCCGAATCCCGAAGCAGGGTGATGGCTGAGGGAACAGAAATAATATCGGTTACACCGGCAACCTGTTTGAGGTCGCGCTGCAGTTTCGCATACTGGTTAAAGATTTTTTCATTAAACAACTGGTCTGTCTGCACACCAATCACTACCAGGTTGCCATCCTGTCCGTATTTCTGTTTGAAAGCCTGGTAGGTAACATTGGCAGGGTGATTGACCGGGATGGCGCGACTGAATTCATAACTCAGTTCCACTTTGGAAGCCCAGTAGCCCATGATGGCCGTAGCAGCAGCAAGCAGGATTAAAAGAGGCCATCTGTAGGATAAAATGAACTGTCCGGTTTTCCGCCACATAGTATATATTTTAATATCATCCGGGCAACCCTGCCGTCCGGAGCACCGCAAAGAAACATAAAAAACCGGATCACACTGGATTTAGTGCAGGCCGATTGCAGGCATTCGGTACTTTTGAAGCCGCCTGCGTTTAAGAACAGTTTAAATATCGTGCCTGACAAACTCCATCATACAAAAGGGATCGTATTACGCACCGTCAAATACGGGGAAACAAGCGTGATCGTGACCATGTTTACCGAGCTCTTTGGGATTCAGTCCTATCTCGTAAACGGGGTACGAACTTCCTCAAAAAAGGGATCGGGGAAGGCGAACCTCTTCCAGCCTGCCGCACTGCTGGATATGGTGGTGTACCATAATGAACAACGACAACTGCATCGCATCAGGGAATTTCGCTGGGCTTACCTTTACCACACCGTGTTCTCGGATATCCGCAAAAACGCAGTAGCGGTCTTCATGGTCGAACTCCTCACCAAATGCCTGAAACAACCAGAGGCCAACCCGGAACTCTATGCATTCACCGAAGATTGCTTTATGCAGCTGGACCAGGCCGAAGATGCTGTCATGGCCAATTTCCCGCTCTTCTTCGCGCTGCACCTGCCGCTGTTTTTTGGATTCCGTGTGATTGATAACCACTCTGACGGCAACTGCTTCCTGGACCTGCAGGAAGGCGAATTCGTGCCGGCACACCCGCCGCATGTTTTTTTCCTTGAAGAAAAGGAATCCGCCGCCTGCTCGCACCTGCTGAAAATAATGCAGCCGGACGAACTGAAGGAAATAAAACTGCACCACAACTTCCGGCGCGGGTTGCTGCTTGCACTCGAACGGTATTATGCATTGCATATCCCCGATTTCGGCAGCCTGCGCACCTTACCGGTATTAAAGGAAATACTCTCCTGAAATCAGAGCAGTCTTGAAGCTTTTGAAAGATCGTTGGCGAGCAATAACACTCCAGGCTGTTTGCCGGGTTCAAAACTCCCCAGGCTCGCTTCCATCCCCAATGCCAGGGCACCATTGGAGGTAGCCCAGGTCAGGAGGTCAGCCTTTTCTATAGCAGGATAAAATTCCCGGATCAGTGCAATTTCATAAAGCAGGTCGAGCCGGTGATTGCTTGCGAGGCTGTCCGTCCCCAGTGTAATCCTCCGCCCTTCACCCATCAGCATCGGGATATCCGGCAATGCGGTGGAGATATACCGGTTTGCCTGCGGACAAAGACACCAGTACAAATCGGGCGAATCCTGCAGCCCGCCGATCCATTCAAGGTCTTCGGCAGAAGTGAAAACATTATGTACGAGCAACAGCGGCTGGCCGGCGGGAAAACGGCCGAGGTATGCACGGATACTGCTTGTGCCGGGCGCGTTAAAAAATGACAGGTCCAGTTTCATCCGGTCGTACAACTCCATAAATGCACCCTGTTTGCCATGGAAAAACAGGTTCTCCGCCGGGTCTTCCTGGTTGTGGATGCTTAACCTTTTTCCCGCTGCCCCTTCCACTATTTTTTTCCATAATTCCACCGACACAGAGTATGGCGAATGCGGTACAATGCTCCGCAACACAGCCTGGCCGGACTCCGCAGCCGTACCGAATTTTTCCCATAACTCTTCCGCCGCGCGGTACCGGATGTCGGCCATGGCGGGATCAAAACCACTTACTTCAATAAAATTATACCAGCGGATCCGGCTTCGCTGCTTGGCCGGGATAGTATAGGCCGTGTTGCATATATCACCCACTGCCTGGATCCCGTTGTCATACATCGCGCGTTCCGCGGCTGCAATAGCTTCATGAATCTCTTCATCGGGCCGGAAGCGGCCGGCCATCACCTGCGATACAAAAGGAACCAGTCCCGTCCCCTCCGGGATCAGGCCTTTCATGTGACTCAGCTCGAGATGGCAATGGCAATTGATAAAACCCGGACTGATGATGCCCTCCTGGTACAATACATCATCCCCTGCATCGGCGAGGGGTACAAGTCCTTCCACCCTGCCATCCGCGTCCACCACCAGCACCATATCCGCGTGGAAACGGTAACCATCAAACAGGCTGTCGCCCCTGAATTTTCGCATTGCCATGCCTTAAATCTTTTAACTTCGCCAACCGGCGGAAAATTTTTCCTTCCGGGATCCCAAATTTCGGGTATCGAATATTACTATCTCAATTTATGTTAGACCGACTTGAAGCGATAAAGGCGCGTTTTGACCAGCTGGGCATTGCACTGACCAACCCCGAGATCGTAGGGAACAACAAACGCTTTGCGGAAACCAGCAAGGAATACCGCAGCCTGGAAAAAATCGTGACGGCCTACACCGAATACCGGAAAATCCTGGATGATATCGCCTTCTATCGCGAGGCCCTCAACGGATCGGATGAAGAAATGCGCGAACTCGCAAAAATGGAGGCTCCCGCTGCAGAGGAAAAGAAAACACAGCAGGAGGCACTTATCCGCCAGATGCTGATCCCGAAAGACCCGCAGGATGAAAAAAATGCGATCCTTGAAATCCGTGCAGGCACAGGTGGTGATGAAGCAAGCCTCTTTGCCGGCGACCTGCTCCGTATGTATATCCGCTACTCCGAACGCCGCGGCTGGAAAACGGCCATCCTCAGCGAGAGCGAGGGCACCGTGGGCGGTTACAAGGATGTGCAGCTGGAAGTAACAGGCGATGATGTATATGGGGTAATGAAATTTGAAAGCGGGGTGCACCGGGTACAACGCGTACCGGATACCGAAACCAGCGGCCGGGTGCATACATCCGCGGCCACTATTGCCGTGATGCCCGAGGCCGAGGAAGTCGATTTTGAATTGAATCCCGCCGATGTGAAAATGGAAACTTCAAGGAGTGGTGGCGCAGGCGGACAGAACGTCAACAAAGTGGAAACAAAAGTAATGCTGACGCATATCCCTACCGGCACCGTGGTAGTGTGCCAGACCGAGCGATCGCAGCTGGGCAACCGGGAAAAAGCCATGGGTATGCTCCGTACGAGATTGTTCGAAGAACAGGTCCGCAAACAGGAAGAGGAAATCTCCCGTCACCGGAAAAGCCTGGTCAGCACCGGCGACCGCTCGGCAAAAATCCGGACCTATAATTTCCCGCAGGGCAGGGTAACGGATCACCGGATCGGACTCACCGTCTACAACCTCGACGATGTGCTGAATGGTAATATCCAGGAATTCCTCGAGGCACTGCAGTTTGCCGAGAACGCAGAAAAAATGACGCAGGAATAAGCCTGCAACCATTTCCGCCTGTTTGCCAACTTACTTTAAACACCGGCAGTAAGACCGCCACCCGCGACTTTAATATCTACACTGGCACCAGCGATCTCGATGCCGAGATCCCCGATTGCACGCAGCACCGCAAAGGTGGTTTCTTCCTTCACGGTATTGAACTCGGCCATGGTAATGGGTCCGGTATAGTATTCGGTGGTCACCACAAACGCGGACGGACTGATATCCGCCAGCATCACATTGCTGTTTTCCACTTCCGGCCGTGCAAGTATCGACTTTATCCTTGCCGTCAGCTGCTGCAGTTTGTCTGCAGTGGTGTCAAGCCCGAGCTCCAGCCGCAGGTCAGCCCTCCGTTGTGTACGCTGTGACAGGTTATCAAGTATACTGTCCACCATCTGTTTGTTGGGCACGGTAATAAAAGTCTTCTGGTCCGTCCGGATCCGGGTACTTCTCAACCCCACTTTCTCCACGGTTCCGCTGAACGTATTCACCTTTACCACATCACCGGTGGTAAATGGTTTATCAAAGAAAATAATGAAAGAGGCAATCAGGTTCTCCATGCTTTCGCGGAGCGACAGGGCAATGGCGGCACCAACGATACTGAGACCCGTCAGGAGGTTGCTGATATTGTACCCGAATGCAAGTTTGAGAATCATCAGTAAACCGATAATGCCCAGGATTACCTTGAAAAAATCCTTGAAGAAAACGATCAGCTGGTTATCGGAAGTATCATGTGCCCGGTCAGCCTTGATATGCAGCAGCATGGCAATGAAATCCATCATCCGCATCAGCAGCCGGATGAACGCCACTATCAGCACAACGGTACCGAGACCATGCACAAGTTCCTGCAGGGTAAGCCTGTAAATATCAAAGTCGATTTCCCGGGGAAAAGTCAGCTTGTTCAGGGTCGCGATGGACACAAGGATAGTAAGGAACACACCCAGGGGCCGGATCACCAGGTTGGTAAAGGATTTGCGGTCCACATCCTTCCAGATCGATTTTACAAAAATGAAGATCAGTGCGGCAGCATAATGGGCAATATGCCGTTTCACCATGATCATGAACAGGATCACGGCCGCCACAATCAGGTATACCCTTATGGTATTATCCAGCACAATCCTGTCGAGGAATTCATTCATACAAACCGATCATTGATGGAGCGCAAATTTACCGATAAAGCTGTAACCGCGGGCTATTGGAAAGTGTAAATTTCAATTGTATCCTGTTTGAGGGCATACAGCCGCGAGCCCGTAAAATTGAATGCCCGGCTTCCTTTCAATGCCTCCGGTAAAGAAAATTCATCAAGCCGGAACGTCCGGATATCATAGCGGTAAAGCACATTGCCTTTTGATCCGTAGATAAATTTGCCGGTAACCTTGACGTTTTCCCATCCGGTGATCTGTATTTTATTTTTCAATGCGCCGTAATAATCAAACACAAACACACCCTGGGCTGAATCGTAGAGGTAGAGGAGCTGGTCCTGGTCAAAAATTTTCTGTGGTGCGGGTGCACGGGTAAACAGCTGGCGGAAGTCCGGTGTTTCAAGAAGGATTTTGCCCTCCTCATCAATTTTGCGGAGGCGGTTGGCCATCTCGTCATACAGCCAGATTTTGTTATCGTACGACTGGCCTACCGCCCGCACCTGGAGTATATCGGAGCGACGCAGGTCAATGGTATTACGCACGTTGAAAAACCGGTCGAGCACCACAATGGTGGCAAAGTCGCGATAATACAGCAGCACCTTCAGGGGATTGGAAACATCCACCAGGGTGGCCTGGCCATATTTTTTTACATCATTGAAAATTGCGGCGGAGTCGCCGTTTGAATTCAGTTTCTTCAGCTGGTTGGAGCTGTTGAGCAGGTAAAGGTTGTCGAGATTATCCACGGTAAATGCACGGATGTCACCGCTGATCGTACGCAGGCGGCCAAACACACTGTCCTGCTGGCTCATGGCATCCAGCAGCAGCAGGCAGCAAAGGATCAGGCAGGCGGATCGTTTCATGTGTTACGAACGATTTTATGATCGTTTCCGGTATACGCAAGCAGGGAAATATCATTGCCGTCAAAAGAAGCATAGGTAAAAAATGTGATCCAGTCGCCCAGGTTGACATACCGGCTCCCGTTCTCAAACCGGAAATCGATTGGCAGGTGGCGGTGTCCGAAAACAAAGTAGTCCACTTTTTTTTCTTTCAGCACATCCTTGCAGTAAATGATCAGCCATTCCTTGTCTTCCCCGAAAAATACCTCTTCACTCGTACCGGTCTGTGCCCTGCTTCGGCGGCTCATAAAATTCGCAATCCCCATACCTACTACGGGGGGCAGTACGCCAAACAACCACTGGCAGGCGGGATTACGGAATACTTTCTTTAGACGTTTGTAGCCGTGGTCACCAGGACCGAGTCCGTCGCCATGCCCTACCAGGAAGGTTTTCCCGTTGCGCACAAATTCCCTGGGTTCATAGTACACGGGTATATTGAGTTCTTTCTGGAAATAGTCCCGCATCCACATATCATGGTTGCCTACGAAGAAGTGCATCGGGATGCCTGCATCGGACAGCTCGGCCAGCTTGCCCAGCAAACGGACAAATCCCTTTGGCACCACCTGGCGGTACTCATACCAGAAATCAAACATATCGCCGACCAGGAAAATCTCTGCAGCATTGTCTTTGATCCCGTCGAGGAACTGCACGAGCAGGCGCTCGCGTTCCAGGCTCCGGGCATGGTCGGGCGCGCCGAGATGGAAATCGGAGAGAAAGTAAATCTTTTTTGATGTGGATGCTGTCGGGTTCATTCGGTTACCTGGATTGGTCGGGTAGCGGGAGGAAATGGTTGCCTGTGATATTCAACTCAGGGCTTGCGGCCTGACCTGTATTCCAGCAGGTTGCCCGATTCGATCTGCGGCCGGTCACTTACATCGCCATTGAACCAGTAGATCCAGGCGGTTTCGGTGCCGCCGGCAACCTGTATTTCCGCCAGTTCACGGCGGTACAGCCGGGTCTCACCGGCTTCCACCAGCACGCCTTCATAATCATCCAGCTGCGCCATTGCCCAGCTGAATTCCTGCTGGTTGCGGATGCGCAACAGCTCCCCTTCGATTAAATGACCGGAGCCCGGTGCGGGTATGGCTGCCGGGTATTCACCCATATCATAGAGCAATCCTTCCACACGGCCGCCGGATACAAGATCAAAATAACGCGTGATGTATTCATAGGCCGGACTCCTGAATCCGCTCAACAATGAACCATACACAAACAACAGATAATTCCCGGGCTTTGACATGGCTTAAAAATACAATTAAGATTCAACAAGGAAGACATACACTTCCTTGGGTCCGTGTACACCCACCACCAGTGTCTTTTCGATATCGGCAGTGCGGCTGGGACCAGTGGCAAACGTAATCAGCGAAGGGAGTTTCTCCCCGTAACGATCCTTCATCAGCTGCAGGGCATCTTTCACATCATACACCAGCTGTTTTGAAAAGGCGATGCAGATATGCACCGGCGCATACACACTGGTGTTCCTGCCGCTCTGCTGCGCCGCACTCATTACAATGGATCCGGTCCGGGCCACAAGCGCTTCACAACCGGTGATGGACACATCACAGCCGGCAAGGTCCTCCTTTACCAGGCGTGCCGTAAACTCCGCGGGCATTGCGGGCAATAACCCGGGTTCGAGTGTGTAGACCTTGTGCCAGTCCATCTTCAGGATCAGGCTGCTCAGCTGGAATGCAAGCTCCTGCTGGTTGATACAGAAAACAAACCTTCCCTGCAGCCGGGTAAACTGTTCGGCAAACTCCACCTCGTGTTCCTGTGAGGCGGGTTGGTAAACCGAATCCGAGCCCTCGCTTTTGGGAAAAGGAATAGGCGTTGATTCACTCAACGCCTTCCTGATTTTTTTCAATATGTTTTCCTTCGATGTGGTAAACATCAGTTGTTATTATGGGAGCGACTTATTGGTCACATCACTGTCGTAGGGAGGCACGCCCGCGGATATTTCACCGGCAGGTGTATTGATATCTGACCCTTCTTCACTCAATGATTTCTTTTCTTCAAACGGACGTTTGCCGATCAGGGCCTCTACATCACTCTGGAACAGTACTTCCTTGTCGAGCAACGCTTCCGCCAGTTTGACCACATCTTCCCTTTTTTCCGACAACAGGTGTTTTGTTTTCACATAAGCCAGGTCGATCAGTTTACGCACCTCTTCATCAATGATCTTTGAAGTCTCTTCCGAATACGGTTTGGTAAACTGGTTTTCGGTCTGCGGGTCATAATAGCTGATATTCCCTACTTTTTCATTCATCCCGTATACCGTTACCATTGCATAGGCAGTGCGGGTGATCTGCTGCAGGTCATTCTGCGCGCCGGTTGAAATTTTACCGAAGAAGATTTCTTCACTTGCACGGCCGCCAAGGGTCATACAGATCTGGTCATTCAGCTGGTCGGTATTGTAGAGATACTGTTCTTTCGGTGTATACTGCGCATAACCAAGTGCCGCTGTACCGCGGGGTACGATGGTTACTTTCAGCAACGGATAAGCATGTTCGAGGTACCATCCGCAGATTGCATGACCCGCTTCATGGTAGGCGATAATCTTTTTCTCATCCGGTGAAATGATCTTGTTCTTTTTTTCCAGCCCGCCGATCACCCGGTCCACCGCATCCTGGAAGTCGGCCATATCAACGGCGTCCTTGCCTTTACGTGCAGCGATCAGTGCGGCCTCATTACAAACGTTGGCGATATCGGCCCCGGCAAAACCAGGCGTCTGTTCGGCGAGTTTGTAAATATTCAGCGCTTCGGAAATCTTGATTGGCTTCAGGTGCACCTTGAAAATTGCCTCGCGGCCTTTCACATCGGGTTTGTCGATAGTGATCTGGCGGTCAAAACGACCCGGTCGGAGCAGGGCAGTATCGAGTACATCCGGGCGGTTGGTAGCGGCCAGCACAATAATACCGGTGTCCGTTCCAAAACCATCCATCTCGACAAGCAGCTGGTTGAGGGTACTTTCCCTTTCATCGTTGCTCATCATCACGTTTTTGCCACGTGCACGGCCGATCGCATCGATCTCATCGATAAAGATGATACAGGGAGCCTTCTCACGGGCCTGTTTGAACAGGTCACGCACACGGCTTGCACCTACGCCTACAAACATTTCAACAAAGTCGGAACCACTGAGGCTGAAAAACGGCACCTGTGCTTCACCCGCCATTGCTTTGGCAAGGAGGGTTTTGCCGGTACCCGGAGGACCTACCAGCAGTGCACCTTTGGGAATCTTTCCACCAAGTGCGGTATATTTTTTCGGGCTCTTCAGGAAGTCCACGATTTCCATCACTTCCACTTTCGCTTCATCCAGACCGGCCACATCAGCGAATGTGATATTCACTTTTGTGCCTTTATCGAAGAGCGTAGCCTTTGATTTACCAATGTTGAAAATACCACCGGGGCCTGCACCACCACCGGCACCACCGCTCATCTTACGCATCATCAGGATGAAGATGGCGGCCAGCAGCAGGAAAGGCAGGATAAAGGAAATACCTTTCGCCAGCCAGTCACTTTCATTGTCAACTGCCCCGATATTTTTTATGGACGGGTTATCCGCATAAAACTTGCGCATATCATCCATAAAGGATTCGCCGGACACGATGGTGAAATGGAGTTGCGGGTTATCGCTGGTCTTCGGGGTGATATCACGTTTGATCAGGTCCTTGTACTTCGGCAGCGATTGCTGGTTCAGCGTTACCAGTACCTTGTTACGGTTACTGATAACGGTATATTTTTTCACCTCGCCGCTGCGGAGCATCCCCATGAACGTATCCTGGGAGATGTTTTCGGTACCGGTACTGATATTGTTGAAAAAATTGAAACCGATGAGTACTGCAAAGATGATAGCGTAAATCCAGTAGATGCTGAATTTCGGTCCTTTCTTCTGGCCGGGGTCTTCGCCTGGTCGGCCGCCCGGACGGACCGGATTCTTGTTGTCCTTGTTATAGGATGGTTCCTGCGACATATTAGGTATTACTTGTTCGGGCTGATTAAAAAATAAATATCGGGAGGGCTTTATTGTTCGTTGTGTTCGGTACTGACGGCGTCACTCCACATTTCTTCCAGGCTGTAGAATTTCCTGTTTTCCCCCAGCATCACGTGCACAACCACATTTACGTAATCGATCAGTACCCATTGCAGGGACTGGTAACCTTCATGGTGAAAGGGATTTTCGTCGCAGGTTTCCCTTACCCTTGCCTCGATATTTTCACCGATGGCACGGATCTGCGGCTGGTTATCAGCCTCACAGATGATAAAGAAATCTGCCACCGCCTCATTGATCTTCCGGAGGTCAAGGGAAACAATTTTGAGACCCTTCTTTTCCTGGATGGCGGTTATAATGGTTTTGATGATCTTTGAACGCTGCGTCAGCCGGGGTGCACTTTTCTTATCACGGGTAGACAGAGATGCAAGTTGTTCCAATAATGAAAAGATTTTTAGTTTTACGTTTCTCTTTCGCTCCTAAACTATTACTCTGACCAAAAATAGCAATTAATTGCCAGACCGTCCTGCACATAGTAGCCTTGGAACACCGTTTATCGAGCTTCAGTCGGTTGACAGTACCAACAATTATGCCCTTAGCCTCGTGCATGCGGGTTTGGCACAGGCGGGCACGGCCGTTTTCGCGCATGAACAGGTCGCCGGGAAAGGCCAGCGTGGGAAAAGCTGGGCATCGGCACCGGGAAAAAGTCTCAGTTTAAGCCTGATTATCGACCCTTCACCGGTAGACAGTACCCGTCAGTTCTGGCTCAGTGCCTGTGTGGCTGTGGCGGCCTGCCGTTTCCTCTCGGCCAGAACCCACAATGAGTTCAGTATCAAATGGCCAAATGATCTTTACTGGCAGGACAGAAAGGCAGGGGGAATCCTTATAGAATCGGTGATCGGATCGTCCGATTCCGGTACAGCTGTCTGGAAATGGGCAGTGGCGGGCATCGGGATCAATGTCAACCAGGCGGACTTCCCGGAAGAACTCACTAATGCTGTTTCATTGCTGCAGCTGACGGGGAAGGAACAGTCACCGGCGGGGTTGGCCCGCGAACTTTGTGCTGCCATTGAAACTGAATGGACTGACCTGCTCGGGTTTGGGTTCGAACGTGTATTCAGCGAATTCAACCGGCTGCTTTATAAAAAAGACCAGCCGGCACGGTTCAGGCTGGGCAACCGCAATTTCACGGCCGTGATAAAAGGGGTGAATACACGGGGTGAAATAATGATCGAACACGGTATTGAAAGCCATTACCGCGTTGGTGAAATCCAGCTGGTACCGGGTACATAAATCCTCATAGTCCAAGGGACGCCAGGATCTCCTCCGCATGGGCCTTATTCTTCGGACGGCGGAATATTTTCAGGATTATCCCTTTTTCATCCATCACAAATGTGGTCCGGAGCAAACCCATATACTTGCGGCCGTACAGCTGTTTTTCATCCCAGACCCCGAATTTCCCGATCACGGTATGTGCGGGGTCGGCAATCAACCGGTAGGGAAGACTGAACTTCGTCTCGAATTTTTTGTGACTCGCCGAATCATCGGGGCTGACCCCGACCACTTCGAAGCCTTTCTGCTTTAAAAGGGAGTAGTTGTCGCGCAGGTTGCACGATTCTGTTGTACAGGCCGGCGTATTGTCGGCGGGATAAAAAAACAACACCAGCTTTTTACCCCGGTAGGCACTGCTGCTGATTTTATTCCCGTCCTGGTCAATCCCGCTGAATGCAGGTGCTTTATCCCCTTCGTTTAACGTAATCATCTTTTCTTTTTCACAACCTTTGATGTGGTTTTTTTCACTGGCGTTTTTTTACCCTTGCCTTTGCGCGGTGGCGGTGGTGTGTATGCGGCCCGGCGGAACCACCATTTTTTCTCCGTAATATTCCCTGCAACGTCTTCTACCCTTACCATGAGTTCATGCACTCCATAGGGCACGCGTTCGTCAAACCGGTAAATCCAGTTGCGGCTTTTGTCGTTGGTAAAACGGATCCACCTGCCATTGATTTCCGCACGGAAACTTTTTATCCCTGAAGCATCGGACGGGGTAAACATCAGCCGGGTATTGCTGCTGAGATTGATGGTGTCACCTTTGCCGGGTGCATTGATTACCGGCGGGATGAGATCGGTGTAGGCGGAAAAAGTTCCGAAGTCGCTGAATTCCGCCGTCACCCGGTCGCCTTCCCATACGGCCTTGCGGATATTGTCTGACCGCCCGCCGGAGCGCAGGACCAGTACACGGTCGCGCTGCAGGGCATCAACGGTGTATGCGGGACGGATGCTGACCTTGAGCAGCTGGTGTACAGGAATGGATTCATCATTTACGGCGTAGGTTCCGGAAAACCTGCCTGGCGCGGGTTTCACGCCGGCGTAATACAGGTTGACGGTATCATAAATATTCTCCGGGCGGAGCGTGAGTTCGAAATCGGGTCTTGTAATTTTCTGCTGTATTCCTGGTATAAGCCGTTCAGCCGCCACCGCACCAACACCTCGGGAAGATTCAGCCGGCCTGAACCGGAGCCTGAACCGGAGTACGCTGAGATTCTGTGCCGCATCACGTACCTCAACCCGCAGGTCATGGGTCAGTGTATCGTAGAGACGTAATGAGCCATCACCCTCCATCCGGTATACCCCGCCCCGGTCATTGGGAAGCCCGTTCATCAGCTGGTATTCCACCCCACCCCTGTAATGGTTTCGGTAATCAACATGTGCATTGTAGTAACCGGTCTCGTCGTAACTGATACTATCCATTTTAAAACCGGTAAGCCGGCGTCCGTCCACGAACAGTTCGGCTGAATAGATACCGTCCTGGTTGGAAGAACCACTCAGCCGGTCAAAGGCCTTCAGTCCGAAACCGATCACGGGAAGGTCTGTGGTTACCACCGGCATTTTCGGGATGATATAACCGGTATCCGTTGCCCTCAGTACATATGCCTGCGGGCGACCTGAATTGTAAATACTCTGTGACCGGTCGTACAAAGCCAGCTGTTGCAGCACCGGTGGTACATTGTCGGCGAGGTTGAATCCGAAAAGCAGCGGATTGAGACATTCATCTGTACTGGTGGACCGGATTTCAAAATGTACATGTGGTCCCTGTGATCCGCCGGTGTTGCCGCTGTAAGAAATGAAATCGCCTTTCCGCACCGGGAAGCGGGCATTGTCGGGTCGCAGTTCCTGTGGCCAGCTTTCCGACAGGTACTGGTGCTCGGTCACCCAACGTTCGATTTCCGGGGCAAAGTCATTGAGATGGGCATATAATGTTGAGAGACCATTGGGGTGGTTGATCACGATATGCCGGCCAAAACCGGAGGGTTTAATCCCGATGAAAGCAATGTATCCGTCAGCCGCGGCATACACCCGCTCGTTTTCATGCCCGCCGGTGCGCACATCCAGACCCATATGCCAGTGGTTCGGACGCAACTCACCGAGGTTGGCCACTATTTCAGGGCGCAGGTCCACCGGCCACCGGAAATAACCCTGCGGATATGGATTGTTGAAGCCCTGGGCACTGGAAAAAATAATTGTAATGCAGAATATGCTACAAATCAACGATCTCCTCATTCCTGCAAAAAAGCACATTTGCCCTATGCAAAAAAATAATTTTCATTTTCGGCTTACCACCTGTGATTCCCTTAATTTTGCGCAATTTGTTTTTTTATTCTGCTGTGTAAAACCCCTGACAGGCAAGTATTTGCGAGAATATCTGGCCTGCTCCGGAGTCAGGCAAGGCGGAATCAACCAGGAAAAAAATGCCAAAAGATTCATCCATTAAGTCCGTTCTGATTATTGGTTCTGGTCCCATCGTTATCGGCCAGGCATGCGAGTTCGATTATTCCGGCACCCAGGCCGCGCGAAGCCTGCGGGAGGAAGGTGTGAAAGTTTACCTGATCAACAGTAACCCCGCCACCATCATGACCGATCCGATGATGGCTGACAAAGTCTACCTGCTGCCACTGACCGTTGAGAGTATCGAGCAGATCCTGGAGGAAAACCAGGTGGATGCGGTATTGCCGACCATGGGTGGACAGACAGCCCTGAACCTCGCCAAGGAAGCGGAAGACCTGGGGATCTGGGAAAAATACAACTGCCGCCTCATCGGTGTCGATATCAAAGCAATTGATAAAGCAGAAGACCGCGAAAAATTCCGCCAGTGGATGATCCAGCTCGGCGTGCCGGTTGCCACTGCAAAAACCGCCAACTCCTTCCTTGAAGGAAAAGAGTTTGCCCAGGAAATTGGTTTCCCGCTGGTAATCCGTCCCTCGTTCACCCTTGGTGGTACAGGTGGCGGTTTTGTACATGATAAAAATGACCTCGACGAAGCGCTCAACCGCGGGTTGCAGGCATCCCCCATCCACGAAGTGCTGGTGGAAAAAGCAATTCTCGGATGGAAAGAATTTGAACTGGAACTGCTGCGTGATTCGGCCAATAATGTGTGTATCATCTGTACGGTGGAGAACTTTGATCCCATGGGGGTGCATACCGGTGACTCCATTACCGTGGCGCCTGCGATGACCCTCAGCGACACGGGTATGCAGCTGATGCGCAACACCGCAATCATGATGATGCGTGATCTTGGCAACTTCGCCGGCGGGTGCAACGTACAGTTCTCGATGAACCCCGCTACGGAAGAAATCATTGCCATCGAAATCAACCCCCGCGTAAGCCGCTCTTCTGCGCTTGCCTCAAAAGCCACGGGTTATCCCATTGCAAAAATTGCAGCGAAACTGGCTATCGGGTACAATCTCGATGAACTGGAAAACCAGATCACCAAAACCACCTCGGCCTATTTTGAGCCGGCACTGGATTATGTGATCGTGAAAATCCCCCGCTGGAACTTCGACAAGTTCAAAGGTGCTGACGACACGCTCGGACTGCAGATGAAGAGTGTGGGTGAAGTCATGGCCATCGGCCGCAGTTTTACCGAAGCCATCCAGAAAGCCTGCCAGAGCCTGGAGAACAATGCAGTCGGACTTGGTTACTACGGAAAGAGTATGATGCATGCCGAAGAGCTGCTCGAATATATCAAGATCCCGAAATGGGACCGCATCTTCCGCATCAAGGATGCGCTGATGGCCGGTATTTCGGTAGGTACCATTTCAAAGGCAACCAACGGGATCGACCGCTGGTTCCTCAATGAAATCCAGAAGATCTGTGTGCTGGAAAAAGAAATCGCAAAGTATGATCTTGACACACTCCCGCTTGAACTGCTGCGCGAGGCAAAAGTGAATGGCTTCAGCGATGAACAGATCAGCAAGATCACCGAACACGGTGATGAGGAAGATGTATACCAGAAGCGCAAGGCCGCCGGGATTACCCGTGTGTATAAAATGGTGGATACCTGTGCCGCAGAGTTTGAGGCAAAGACCCCCTATTTCTACTCCACTTTCGAGCAGGGTAATGTGAGCGAAAGTATCGTGAGCGACAAGAAAAAAATCATCGTACTCGGTTCGGGACCAAACAGGATCGGCCAGGGTATTGAGTTTGACTATTGCTGTGTACACGGGCTGCTTGCAATTAAGGAATCCGGGTACGAGGCCATCATGGTCAATTGTAACCCCGAAACCGTATCGACTGACTTTGATATTGCCGACAAGCTTTACTTCGAACCGGTGTACTGGGAGCATCTCTGGGAAATCATTGAGCACGAGAAGCCTGAAGGGGTGATTGTACAGCTTGGGGGACAGACTGCCCTCAAACTCGCGGAAAAATTACATGCACGGGGTATAAAGATTATCGGTACGTCTTATGATAGCATGGATATTGCCGAAGACCGCGGCCGTTTCAGCGACCTGCTGAAGGAACTGGAAATCCCTTACCCGGCATATGGTACGGCCTGGGATGTGGATGAAGCAGTAGCAGTTGCAAACAAGGTAGGGTATCCTGTACTGGTGCGTCCTTCCTATGTACTCGGCGGTCAGCGCATGCGGATCGTGATCAATGACGAAGAAGTGGAAAAGGCAGTGGTATCATTGCTCAAACATATCCCCGGCAACAAGATCCTGATCGACCATTTCCTTGACCGCTGCCAGGAAGCGGAAGTGGATGCCATTTTTGATGGGGAGAATTTCCATGTGATGGGTGTAATGGAACATATCGAACCGGCTGGTATCCATAGCGGCGACAGTAATGCCGTACTGCCTGCTTTCAACCTTACCCCGCTGATCGTGCATACCATGGAAGAATATTCCGAAAAGATTGCGCGCTCGCTGAATATCAAGGGGCTCATCAATATCCAGTTCGCCATCAAGGAAGGACAGGTATTTGTGATCGAGGCAAACCCACGCGCGTCAAGGACCACTCCGTTTATTGCCAAAGCATACCAGATCCCTTACCTGAATGTTGCCACCAAGGTAATGATGGGTGTAAACACCCTGAAGGATTT
>SEAD01000350.1 GCA_004173355.1 Chitinophagaceae bacterium
CCTTTATTTGGGGGATGCTAAATCCACCAGCACCTCCCTGCACCGGGCGCAGGCGCTTCAGCGCATCGGGCACACGGTGGTGCAGCATGATCCTGGAACCATTGTCCAGCAGAGCTTCCGCAACCCTTTGCTCGGTCATTTCCACTATCGGACCGGGTTCCGGCTGGTGGCTTCGAAGGTTGAGCAATGGCTCGCAAAAACTGTTCTGCCGGAGTCAGGAGCCGGAGTGGATGCCGTCTGGGTCAACAGCGGGCAGTTTTTTTCACCTGCCGCAGTGCGCGTGCTGAAGGGACTGAAGGTCCCTGTCATTCTTTATAACAATGACGATCCCACGGGGGGCCGTGATCCGGGCTGCTGGCATCAATTGCTGAAGGCGCTGCCCGAATATGATCTTTGTGTTTCCTTGAGGCATTCCACCGTCCGGGAAATGGCGGCCAAAGGAGCGCCACGCGCTCTCCGGGTCTGGATGAGTTATGATGAGGTGCTGCATACTCCTCCTGGATCCGACGAGAGGCTGGATGGGATTTTTCAAGCCGATGTTGTCTTTGTGGGGACTTGGATGCGGCATGAAAACCGGCATGTTTTTCTGCGTCACTTGGTGAATGCGGGCGTGAAGGTGCGAATCTGGGGCGACCGTTGGAATAAATGCGAAGACACGGCTTTGGTCGGGGAATGCTGGACAGGCAAAAGAGCCTCCGGTCGGGATTATGTGTATGCGGTTGCCGGCGCCAAGGCGGCTCTGGGGCTTCTTTCCAAGGGCAACCGGGACCTGCACACCCGGCGCTCCGTTGAGATTCCTTTTGCCGGTGGCGTGTTTTGTGCTGAGCGGACCTCCGAGCATGGCCTGATGTACAAAGAGAACGAGGATGCCGTTTTCTGGTCAACGGCGGAGGAGTGTGCAGAAAAATGCTTGGAATTGGTTGCGGACTCCGCAAAACGGGAATCAATCCGGTTGGCAGGAATGGCGCGTGTCAGGGCCATGCACCTGGGCAATGAGGATGTCTGCCGGGCGGTTATGGATGAGGCTTTCAATCCGTCCCGCCCTAAAGTTGGGGAGATTTCACCTGCCTGATTTGGGAAATTTGGCTATCACAAATTTGGCTATTAATTTATTTGATGTCGGACTCAAAATCACCTTTTGAAATTATTTTCCGTTATCCCGTTGTCCTGTTCGATTATGACCGGACCATTATGT
>SEAD01000351.1 GCA_004173355.1 Chitinophagaceae bacterium
CAAATCACTGTTTGAACTTGGCAATGGCCAGTGGAATATCCAGAGTCTGCGCGTGTTACTGGAACAGATCCTGCCTACCAACAATCCCGTACTCGACTTTGAAGTAGAGGCTGAATTCCCACATATTGGGAGGAAGCTGATGTTGCTGAATGCGCACCGCATCGAGCACGAAGGCGAATTCAAGAACCGCATCCTGCTCTCCATTGAAGACATCACCCAACAGCGCGAATCGGATAACCGGAAAGACGATTTTATTTCGATTGCGAGCCACGAATTGAAAACACCTTTAACCGCTTTAAAGGGATACCTGGAAGTAGCTTCCTATGCTTTGAAAAATGGCAAAGAGGTTAACCTGGAAGAGATGATTGACCAGGCGAGGCTTTCCTCGGTACGCCTCAATGATTTACTGAACGACCTCCTGCGGATGTCGAAATTAAAACACGAACATTTGGAGATCAACCAGAGCTTATTTTCTTTTGATGAAGTGGTTGATGAAGCGGTGAATATGCTGAAAGTGTCGCATACTTCACATACGATCAATATCACGGCACGCTGTAATAAACATATCAGCGGGGATCGCAACCGGATCCTGCAGGTGATCTCCAACCTGGTTAATAATGCCATCAAATATTCTCCCGGCCGGAATGCGGTTGAAGTGCATGCCACCTGCCATGGGAACTATGTAAAGTTGTCGGTGATTGACCAGGGGCAGGGCATTCCACTGAGTGACCAGACGAAAATATTTAACCGGTTTTTCCGTTCCGGGGTGCACGAAAAAAGTTTTGCTGGCATGGGCATCGGGCTGTTCATCAGTCGCGAGATCATCCAGGCACATGGCGGTACCATCTGGGTGGAAAAATCCAGCAACCTCGGCACCACTTTTTCCTTCACCTTACCCTTAAAACAAGCTGATGCCGAATAAAGTGTTGATCTGTGATGATGATCGCGAAATTCTCACCATGCTGAACCTGGTGTTACGGTCTGAAGACCTCGAGATCATGGTAGAACCGGAAAGCATCCTGCTCATCGACCGCCTGCTGGCTTTTAAACCAGATATCCTGTTGATCGACATCTGGATGCCTGGCCTGTCCGGCGACCAGGTCGTTAAAAAAATCCGGCAAATGCCTGTCTTCGACAATCTAAAGATCTACATGATGTCTGCCTCGCACGATGGCGACGTCATTGCCCGCAT
>SEAD01000352.1 GCA_004173355.1 Chitinophagaceae bacterium
CTTCCAGATAGAACGGCTTGATGCCCGCCTTTCATTACAGCGAAACTTAAAAGGTGAGGTTGAACTCAGGCTTCACCCGATATATAAAAATGTTCAGGGCCATCCCTTACTCAGCGGCCAAGAGGTATCGCTTTTAAGTTCATCTAAAGAGGATTTTCTTCAAAAGGGGTTCCAGGATTCCACTGGTGGAACATCGCTGATGATTTTTGAATACGATGCGTTGACCAGAGACTTTATCACCTATTTCCCAGAGGAAGTACAGGTGCCTGATTTTGTGAATGGCTACGCGCTGTCACCAGCGCAGCAGGCCGGATTCAAGCGTGGAGAGGCATTGGAACTGGAGGACGGAACTAAGTTGCAGCACCGCGCCAGTGAATCGAAAGGAATCCTTTCCAACAGGGCAGCGCTCGTTTTGTCTGTCGTGGTCGACGGAGGTCAGTCTTACTTTCTAATTAGGGGTATCCGGGCAATAAAGGGCGAAGAAGGACAGCAGGTCGATTACAACACCCCGGGCTATAAGCAGGCTTTCGCCGAGATGCAGCGCAGTCTTCAACTGGACACCCCAGCCCGGACAGGCTATGGCCTGGGTTTCAAAGATGAAACCCAACAAAGCAGAGGACTGGGTCCCGCCCAGTCCAGATGATAAACTCCGCTTACCTCAGCCCGCTGGTCAAGGCTTTTTTTCATCCCGGAGTTTCCGGGCACATGGGAATCCTTAAAACCAGCCATGATTATCTGCCCGCGGCTACAGTCAATCTTTTCTTTGCGCATTCTGCAGATGAGTTGCTCTGTCTGTGCCATTTCTACCCAGAGTGGATCCGGATTCATGGTCAATCCGCTTTTGCAACGATCGGCTGTGAGAAAAGTCGCGACCGCTTCAATGAAATCAGAACGACTTTCCCGAATGCGAAGATCTACACTGTGTTTGCTAATGATCTGACAGGAAAGGTCTGGGATTGCCAACTTTCTTTATGGCAATGTGGATTGGACGCAGATTTCATGATTAGAGGAACACAGCTCGAAGTGATATTAGGTGCGAAGAAGTTGTCCATTCCCTCGGAAAGCTTTTCCCTCACCCGTTTTTTCAAGTGCATCGGAAAATTTCAGACCAGTCCAGCCGTCAAACCCCGTGGCGGCTACCGGAATTTTATCGAAAAATTCTGCGCCAGATATCCA
>SEAD01000071.1 GCA_004173355.1 Chitinophagaceae bacterium
CACAGTGTGGACGATCGCGTGGTTACAAAAGAATTTGCCAGCCTGCTGAAAAAAAAGAAAACCGTGCTCTGCCCGACGCTGGTGGTGTACGACAATTACAACAGCGTGTTATCCGACTCATACCAGTTTGCCCCCGGCGAACTTTCCAATACCCACCCCACTACGGCAGCTACGGTTATTGACTACCCGTTACCTGACACCGTCATTGCAAAAAGGCTGGTTGCCCGGATCAATTCCCCCGCAGCGAAGGCATCGGTTAAGAGCATGGATTCGATCATGATGGCCAACCTGAAAATCCTTGCCGATGCAGGCGTGATTATTGCGAGTGGTACCGATGCGGGAAATATCGGCACGCAGCATGTCTCTTCGTATTTTATTGAACTCGCGCTGATGCAGAAAGCGGGACTTGATAACTGGCAGTTGCTCCAGGCTTCAACCATCAACGCCGCCAGGGCGGTTGGCCAGGAGAAAGAATGGGGCAGTATTTCCAAAGGGAAAATTGCCAACCTGCTGCTGCTGGAGCGAAACCCGCTCGACAGTATTGGCGCGTTGCAGCAGATACATACGGTGATCAGCAAGGGTGTAATGATTGACCGGGACTCTGTTTTGACCTGGCCGGCGGCGGATCTTGCGCAGGTCCAGCTGAATGCCTACAATGCACATGACCTTGAAGGTTTCCTTGCCCCGTATTCGGACGATGTGGAAGTGTATACATTCCCTGACAAGTTGCTGGCGAAAGGGAAAGACCAGATGCGGAAGATGTATGGATTCCTGGAAAAGGCGCCGACACTTTACTGCCGGCTGCTTAACCGGATCGTGCAGGGCAATATTGTGATTGACCATGAAGAGATTCTTGGTGTGCCCGGCGCTCCACATTATGGTGTGGCAATTTATGTAACGGAGAATGGGAAAATCAAAAAAGTCTTTTTCCCCGAATAATACTCACAATAAAATTAAACATATGAAAGCGTACCTGCCAGTCCTGTTCCTCCTGCTTTTTGCAGCCTGCAATAACCAGTCAAAAATTACGAGTGAAAAGATGGACCTCAACCAGCTGGAAGGGACATGGGAACTGAATTATATAACGGGCCCGCGAATCGCATTTGACGGTCTCTATCCCGGTCGCAAACCGACCATGAATTTCCTGGTGAAGGATAAAAAAGTCAGTGGTTTTGCGGGTTGCAATACTTATTCTGGTCCGTTCACACTGGATGGTTTTAATGTAGATTTCAACGGACCGATTACTTCGACCAAAATGGCCTGCGAGGGTCAGGGTGAAACGGTTTTTTTTAATACCCTCAGGAAGGTCACCCGTTACGCGATACCCGACAGCAGCAGCAACAATTCGCTCAGCCTGCTGATGGGTGATGTGGAAATGATGCGGCTGCGCCGGATCCCGAACCCCTGATTGCGGGATGGCTTTATAATTTTATCTTTGGTCTTTACTAAAACATGATTCTATGTCCCTGCTGAACCAGAATAATAAGAAAGGAAAAAAGAAAGACCCCAAAAAGACGACCGGACCCGCCGCTGCGGGTGGATCTAAATTCATCCAGAAACCCAAGTCGGGTGGATTTGTGAGCAAACAGTCCAACACCGGTTCACAGCGCGGAAGCTGATGGACAGCCGGCAGCTGCTCGCCCAGTTGGCAACCGATACATTGGTAGCCCTGAAACCATCGCCTGTGCATGGTATCGGGGTTTTTGCCATTGCAGATATTCCCAAAGGATTCAGGAAGATCTTTTCGCCACCGGCGGATAACTGGATCCGTGTACCGGTTGCAGAGGTGGACCAGCTTCCGGATCATGCGCGTGAACTTGTGGAGACGTACTGCCTGTACGATGACACCGATTATTTCCTGCCTGACTATGGATTCAAGATCATGGACCTGGTCAACTACCTCAACCATTCTGCTGAACCCAACCTGGTCTCGGTCAGTGACGGCGAATATTTTGAGGCGATCCGGGATATCCGGACCGGTGAAGAGTTGTTTGTGGATTATGGTTCGATCGTGGATGTGACGGGCTATCGTTAATATTACTTCGCTGGCCTTGCTCCAAACAACAGGCTGCCTACCCTCACCATATTACTTCCGTTATCAATTGCAAGTGAGTAGTCGCTGCTCATTCCCATGGAAAGTATGGGTCCTGTTTCATAAATGAACCGGTCCCGGTATTGTTCAAAAAGCTGCTGAAGCTGGCGGAATTCGGATTGCAGTCTGACATGATCGTCCGTGAATGAAGCCATACCCATCAGTCCTGCGATACGTACACCGGTAAGTTCCTGCTGCAGTGCCATGATTTCCCCGAGTTCTTTTTCGTCAAGGCCAAACTTGGTTTCCTCCTGCGCGATAAATACCTGGAGCAGGCAACTGGTGATAAGGCCGGACTTTATGGACTGTTTGTTGATTTCCTTCAGCAGCCGGAAGCTGTCAACCCCCTGCACGAGATGTGCCAGCGGGATTACCTGTTTTACTTTGTTGGACTGGAGATGACCGATAAAGTGCCAGCGGATGTCACCCGGCAGCAGTGCTGCCTTTGCGACTAATTCCTGTACATAGTTTTCCCCGAAATCACGTTGGCCCAGGTCGTAAAGCCGTTTGATTTTTTCCACTGGCTGGATCTTGGATACCGCTACCAGTGTGGTGTTGCGGCTATCAAGTTCCTGTCTGAGCTGAGTGTATACTTCCATCGTGAATGAATAAGCTGCAATTTACGGCTTATCCCTTCAGGATCGAACGGCTGATTACAATCCGCTGGACTTCGCTGGTGCCTTCGTAGATCTGGGTGATCTTGGCATCACGCATCAGCCGCTCTACATGGTATTCTTTTACAAAGCCATAACCACCGTGCACCTGTACCGCTTCCACGGTGGTCCACATGGCAGTTTCGGATGCATATACTTTGGCCATCGATGAACTCAGTGCGTAATCGAGATGGTTGTCTTTTTCCCATGCGGCCTTGAAACAAAGCAGTCTGGCTGCTTCGATCCTGGTTGCCATATCGGCCAGTTTAAAAGCGATCGCCTGGTGGTTCATGATTTCGGTGCCGAATGCCTTCCTTGTCCTGCTGTATTCTTTTGCAAGTTCGTATGCGCCGGATGCAATACCCAATGCCTGTGAGGCAATACCAATACGACCGCCGGCAAGTGTTTTCATGGCGAATTTGAAACCGAAACCATCTTCCCCGATCCTGTTTTCCTTTGGCACTTTCACGTCGGTGAACATGACCGTATGGGTATCGCTGCCGCGGATGCCCAGTTTATTTTCCTTGGCCGCAACAGTAACACCGGGCCAGTTTTTTTCAACGATAAAAACATTGATGCCCCTCGACCCCTTCGACGCGTCGGTTTGTGCAATAACCAGGTACACACTCGCAGTGCCGCCATTCGTAATCCAGTTTTTGGTACCGTTCAGCAGGTAATGGTCGCCCAGGTCTTCGGCGGTGGTCCGCTGTGATGTGGCATCACTTCCTGCTTCGGGCTCACTGAGCATAAAGGCGCCGATATACAGTTCGTTGTCTTTCCTGCCCTGTGCCAGTGGCGTCAGGTACCTGCGTTTCTGTTCCTCGGTGCCATAGGCCTGCAGGCCATAACAGACCAGGCTGTTGTTGACACTCATACACACGCTGACGCTGGCGTCGATTTTGGATATTTCCTCCATTGCAAGCACATAACTCACGGTATCCAGTCCGCTGCCGCCGTATTCAGGGTCGACCATCATACCCATGAACCCCAGTTCGGCCAGCTGCATCACCTGTTCCCGCGGGAACTTCTGGTGTTCATCCCTTTCAATCACGCCGGGCAGGCAGGATTGCCGGGCAAAATCACGCGCGGCATTTCGGATCATCAGCTGTTCTTCGGTCAGTTCGAACTTCATACAGGCAGAGTGTTTATTGCCCGCAAATATAAGCAGCGGAAGTTCCAATCAAACAATCGTACGTTTTTGCAACTATTGGCCGCAATACGGCCAGCCCGGAACGGTTCCCGCGTCCGTGGTTTTATTCCCTGTCAGTTGGTTTCAAAGGATTTAGATTTATTTTTCACTCCCGTGAACCCTCCGTCGGTTTTGCCGTTAATACAATCTGGTGACAGAACAGATTTTGGGTTAACTTCGCACCGCAATTCGGGCACCCAACCCGCAGATCCTGAAACATGAAGAAAATACACATAATCGGCCTGGTATTTATCGCCGCATCGATTGCAGTCCTCATCAGCTTCCTGCAAACCGCATCCACCTATGATACGGTTGACACCGCTATCTCCAAGCAGGGTAAGTTTGTACACCTGATGGCCCGCTGGGACTCCACCGCCCCATTGCAATATGATGCAATCAGAAACCCGAATTTCCTGAGTTTTACCGCAGTGGACAGCCTCTCCAAAACGATCCGCGTGGTCTACCATAACCCGAAGCCGGATAATTTCGAGATGAGCGAAAGGCTTGTACTGAAAGGCAAGTACAACGGGGAATTTTTTGACTGCGAAAGCATCCAGACAAAATGCCCTTCGAAGTACAAGGAAGACACAAAACAAATGGAAAAGAGTCTGCAGCAGACTACTTCCCTTTAACCATATCAGGGCGGAGGCCCGGTCGGCCGCGCGTATGCTGCCGGAATCTGTTTTTTAAAAAAGTAATCAGTGGACAAGTATTTCGGGGAGACTCTTTTGCCTGGCCAGCTCGGCCATTTCTTTATCATCCTTTCACTCGTTGCTTCGATTGTTGCCTGCTTTGCCTTCTTCCGTGCCACCCGCGCGGGTATCGAACCGGCCGCAGCCCAATGGAAAAAGCTCGCGAGGTATGCATTCATTACGCAGGCTGTGTCGGTACTGGCCATATTCAGTCTCCTCTTCTTTATCATCTACAACCATCTTTTTGAATACCGCTATGCCTGGCAGCACAGCAGCCGTTCACTTGAATTCAAATACCTGCTGGCCTGTTTCTGGGAAGGCCAGGAAGGAAGTTTCCTGCTCTGGAGTCTCTGGCATTGTATCCTGGGGCTGGTCCTGATCCGCACATCGGGCAAGTGGGAAACGCCGGTGATGACCATTATCAGTTTTGTACAGGTCTGTATTGCCACGATGGTAATGGGGATCTACTTCGGCGACTTCCGACTGGGGTCCAACCCTTTCCTGCTGATGCGTGATTCAGGTCTCTACGATAATGCGCCGTTTATGCATATCGGTGGTGATCTCGCCCAGGGGATCCGTCCGGATTACCTGAGTTTTATCAAGGATGGCAACGACCTCAATCCTTTACTGCAGAACCGGTGGATGGTGATCCACCCGCCTGTGCTCTTCCTTGGTTTCGCTTCCACGATTGTACCATTTGCCTTTGCGATTTCCGGTCTCTGGCTGAAACGGTTCACCGAATGGACCAAAGCCGCCATGCCCTGGACATTATTTTCGGTTGCCGTGTTTGGTGTGGGAATTATGATGGGTGCCTGGTGGGCCTATGAATCACTGACGTTTGGCGGATACTGGGCCTGGGATCCGGTGGAAAATGCATCCCTCGTGCCATGGCTCATCCTGGTATCGGGTGTGCATACGCTGCTTATTTTCAACAGCACCGGACATTCACTCAGGGCCACCTATCTGTTCCTCCTGCTGGGTTTCGCGTTTGTGATCTACAGTACTTACCTCACGCGGAGTGGTGTGCTGGGAGAGGCTTCCGTGCATTCCTTCACCGGTGATGGAATGGGCTACCAGCTCATCTTCTTCCTGGTGATCCTTGTACTGCCTTCGCTCCTGCTCTATATCCTGCGCTACAAACAGATCCCTGCTATCCGCAAGGAAGAACAGACTTCTTCCCGGGAATTCTGGATGTTTATCGGTTCACTGATCTTCTTTTTTTCCGCATTGATCATCATCGGGAAAACATCCGTGCCGGTTTTCAACAAGATCTTCGGGTCTTCTGTTGCAGCACCGGAAGATGCCGAGTTTGCCTATAACCAGATCCAGATTTTTGTCGCCATTTTTATTGGTATCCTGACCGCCGTTACGCAATACCTGAAATACAAATCCACCACCGGTAAATCCTTCCTGAAAAAAATCGCCATCCCGACAGTTGTCGCGGCGATTGTTGCGGCATTGGTGCTGACATTCGGGGATATCAATTACAGCCGCCAGTCCTATGGCTTCCTGATCCAGATCTGGGTTGCCGTGACCTGCGCCATTTATGCGATCATTGCGAATGCTGCATATATCTGGCTTGGTGTTCGTGGGAAGCTTGGCCTGTCGGGCGGTTCCATTGCCCACGTCGGTTTTGGCATGGTCCTGCTCGGGATCCTGCTGTCTTCTGCGAAAAAAGAAATCCTTTCCTACAATACGAGCGGTATACCCAAGGATTTTTTTGGAAAAAACAGTAAGGAAAAGCCGGGTGAAAACCTTACCCTGGTGAAAGGTATCGCCATGAAAATGGGCAAATTTGATGTGACCTATCTCGGGGACTCGGCGCATCCGAAAAAGCAGCAATGGTATTTTAACATCCATTTCAAAAGCAGGACCGACAACGAAGAGTTTACCCTTCGCCCGAATGCGTTTGTAAACTATAAAGGCAATGAAGGGCTGATGGCCAACCCTGATTCCAAACATTATCCCGGCCATGATATTTTCACCTATGTATCGGCACTGCCCAACAAGGAGAAAGTGATGGATACGGCAAGTTTCTCCAGTAATAAGGTGGCAGTTGGCGACAGCATATTCTACTCACAGGGTGTGCTCGTACTGGAAAGTCTTACCAGCCGCGATAACCTGCCCATCGATGGATTCAAACCGGGCGACCAGGGCACGGTGGCGAAGCTCCGCGCATTTTCATTTAATAAAAGTTCCTATGCTGCCCAGCCCCTGCTGATCCAGGCCGGTGGCCAGCAGTTGTCGATGCCGGACACCATTATGCCTCTCAGCCTGATCGTAAAGATCAACAGCACGGATGGCCAGACCGCGGATATCGGGGTGAAGGAATCGGATGCAATCCTGGAATTTGTGACATTGAAAGCCTATAAATTCCCCTTCATCAACCTGCTCTGGCTGGGAATTGTAGTTACTGCCTTGGGTACATTCATGAGTATGGCCCGGCGGATCAGGGTCAACCGACTCTCAAAAGAAAGTTAAAAATGACCGGGTGTTGCTGGCGGGCTCCGTAAAAAAGGGCTATTTTACAGCAGGTCCGGTTACCGGTAACCGGGTTTTTATCGTATATCAACCAGATGCCCCGTCCGTTTGTACATCTTATCCCCGCTGTATGCCTGCTGATGGCTCTTGCGCCTGCCAGCACGGTCTGTGCCCAGGTGACACCGGTGGTGGCGCCGACGGACAGCCTCCCTCCCATGCCTTCCTTTGAAGAGCGTTCCAAAAAATGGGGTCCGAACGATACCATCATCACAGCAGCTGTATGGATGAATGGCGAAATGTTATCCATGGCCGAGGACGATATGGTCTGGGTCTCCAAACTGGATGCAAAAAAACTCGAACAGTTCAGGAAAGAATGGACCCGCCTCCGGAACGCAGTGTATGTGACCTATCCCTATGCGAGGGTTGCCGGCGCCACGATTAATGATATCAACCAGAAAGTAAAAAACATGCACTCCAGGAAGGAGCGCAAGGACTATATCAAGTCGCGCGAAAAAGAGCTGCGCAAGCAATTCAGCGACCCGTTGTCCAACCTGTCCGTGTACCAGGGCAAGGTGCTCATGAAACTGATTAACCGGCAGACCGGGAACGACTGTTATGCGATCATCAAGGAATACAAGGGTGGTCTCAACGCCCGCATGTACCAGACCGTTGCCTTCTTCGTTGGCGGCGACCTGAAACAGGAATATGATCTCAACGACAAGACCGACCGCCAGATCGAAAACTTTGTAAAGGAGATCGATGGCAACTGGTACGGAAACCCTCTCCGTCAATAGACTTCCGGCACGTATCTTTGCGCGCAAACTCTCCAGATGAAATTAGACATACTTGCGATCGGTGTACACCCCGACGATATTGAACTCGGCTGCTCGGGCACGCTGATCAGGGAAATAAAAAACGGGAAAAAAGTCGGGATCGTAGATCTTACACAAGGTGAACTTGGTTCACGGGGCACTATCGAAACCCGTATGAAAGAAGCCGCCGATGCTGCCGTGATCATGGGAGCACTGGTGCGCGAGAACCTGAAAATGCGGGATGGGTTTTTCCGCAATGACGAAGAACACCAGATGCAGCTGATCCGCACCATCCGGAAATACCAGCCTGAAATCATTATCGGTAATGTGCGGAGCGACCGGCATCCGGACCACGGGCGGGCGGGCGACCTGATCAACGATGCCTGTTTCCTTTCGGGACTGCTCAAAATCGAAACAACGGATGAAAAAGGCGAACAGCAGCAGAAATGGCGACCGAAATATGTGTTCCAGTACCTCCAGGACTGGTACCATGAGCCGGATATCCTGATTGATATTTCGGATGTTTTCGAGCAGCGCATGGATACGATCCGGGCCTACACCACGCAATTCCACACCGCCGCCAGCGAAACCGGCGGCCCGGTTACCTATATTTCAACCCCCGATTTCCTTGACAGCGTGACCGCAAGGGCAAGGATCCTCGGCCGCCGGATCGGCGTGAAATATGCAGAGGGGTTTGTTTCGGATAAAAAGATCGGACTGAATGGGTTCGACGGCCTGGTAATGAATGAAACATAGGCTGTTGCACCGTGTTTACCGGGTTATCCACCGGTCTGGAAATGTTTTCTGCCTGTCATATTCCGGACTACAGCAATTATGGCATTCCTTTGTGAGTTTAATACAGGCGAATAAGTTAACTTTGCCCTCAATCTCAATCCATTACGATTATGTCTACTCCAAAATTCCCCAAAATCCCGCTTTCCTTCCACAGCGAGCTGAAGAAACGCATCAGCGATTACTTCACCGAAAAAGGTAAAGCTATGACCGGGAATTTCAGGTTGTACCTGAAGGCTGGTATCCTGGTCACCCTGTTGCTGGCCACCTATGTGCACCTGGTGTTCTACACACCGCCGGTATTATGGGCGGTATTGGAATCGATGCTGATGGGTTGCCTCATCGCATCCATTGGTTTTAATGTGATGCATGATGGAGCACACGGAAGTTTCAGCCGCTACAAGTGGATCAACAACGCAGCTTCCAATTTCGCGAATTTCCTCGGCGCAAGCCAGTATATGTGGAAATCAAAACACAATGTGATCCACCATACCTATACCAATATCCTGGGTGTGGATGACGATATTGAGGCAAGGCCGTTCCTTCGTCTCTGCGACCAGCAGCAGCACTACAAAATCCATAAATACCAGCACCGTTATTTCTGGGCGGCGTATTCACTGCTGTATATCTGGTGGATTTTTGTAACGGACTACAAAAAATATTTTTCGGGCAAGATCGGCACAGTGCCGCTTCGCAAAATGTCTACGCGTGAACATCTTGAATTCTGGTTTTATAAATTATCACATGCTTTCCTGTTTGTAGGTCTCCCGATCTATATGGTGGGCGTGGGTGCATGGGCGATTGGTTTCATGACCATGTGCCTCGTAGCCGGTTTTGTGCTGAGCATCGTATTCCAGCTGGCACATACTGTTGAGCACACACACTTCCCGCAGGTGGATGAAATGACCGGCAAGATGGAAAATGAGTGGGCTATCCATCAGTTGAAAACAACTGCCAACTTTGCAACAAAAAACAAAGTGGTAAGCTGGCTCGTCGGTGGTCTTAACTTCCAGGTAGAACACCATCTTTTCCCCAAGATCTCGCATATCCATTACCCTGCCATCAGCCAGATCATCAAAAAGGCCTGCCAGGATTACGGAGTTACCTATATCGAATACCCGAAGGTTCGTCTGGCCGTAGCATCACACGTTGCATTCCTTCGTGAGATGAGCCGTCCGGATGCGGTACATGCTCCGCACTAGGGCTTGTTAATTCCTTAAAAGACATTCAATGCCGCGGCTTCCAACCGCGGCATTTTCATTATTTTTGCACCCTTAAATTCCGGAATATGGCAAAAGTCAAAATTGGTACCGTACAGATGAGTTGTACAGCTGATAAACAGGACAACCTGGATAAGGCGATAGTGAAGGTGCGTGAAGCTGCTGCGGGTGGTGCACAGATCATCTGCCTGCAGGAACTTTTTACCTCCCTTTATTTCTGCGACACCGAAGATTACGAACACTTCAAACTTGCCGAAGCCATACCCGGTGCGTCCACCGATGCACTCAGTGATGTAGCGAAAGAATTGGGTGTAGTGATCATTGCCTCGCTTTTTGAAAAACGTACCGAAGGCCTGTATCATAATACCACCGCGGTGCTGGATGCCGATGGCAGGTATCTTGGCAAGTACCGCAAGATGCATATCCCTGACGATCCTGCATACTATGAGAAGTTTTACTTCACACCGGGTGACCTGGGTTACAAGGTTTTTAAAACAAAATTTGCCACGATCGGGATCCTAATCTGCTGGGACCAGTGGTACCCGGAAGCCTCACGCATTACCGCACTCATGGGCGCGCAGGTATTGTTTTATCCCACGGCAATCGGCTGGTCGACTGAACAGGACCTGCCCACCAATGAAGAACAATACAACGCCTGGCAGACCATCCAGCGCAGCCATGCTGTGGCAAACGGCCTGCATGTGGTCAGCGTGAACCGCGTAGGCTTCGAACAGGATGGCCGGATGAAGTTCTGGGGCGGTTCTTTTATTGCGAATCCCTTCGGCAAACTTATTTACCTCGCTTCACATGACCAGGAAGAAGTGCATGTGGAAGAAATAGACCTTGCGGCAACCGATCGCTACCGCACGCACTGGCCATTCCTGCGCGACAGGCGTATCGATTCTTACCAGCCGATCACCAAACGATTTATTGACGAAGACTAAGTTTATCCAATGGCTACATCGATCCATAAGCATGTACCTGCAGCTGCGGGTTACTATTTTCCCGCCGAATTTGCACCGCATGAGGCCATGTGGCTGAGCTGGCCGCACAAGGAAGCAAGCTGGCCGGATAAAATCCAGGCCATCTTCCCGTTCTATGCACAGTTTGTAAAAGAAGTTTCAAAATCAGAACTGGTGCGGATCAATGTTGCTGACGAAACGATGAAAGCCTTTGCCACCGGGCATTTGCGTAACGCGGGTGTTGACCTGGCCAGGGTACAGTTTTTTTTCCATCCGACCAATGATGCCTGGTGCAGGGATCATGGCCCCGCTTTCCTTATCAATCCCGGAGCCGATGTGAAAAAAGTGGTGGTGGACTGGGGTTACAATGCATGGGGTGGTAAGTATCCGCCATTTGACCTGGATGATGTAGTGCCCACTTTAATCGCAAAGGAATTCGGGTTGCCCGTGTACCATCCGGGAATTGTAATGGAAGGTGGCAGCGTTGAATTCAATGGGGATGGTACCATCCTGACTTCTACCGCCTGCCTGCTGAATAAAAACCGTAACCCGCACCTGGACCAGACACAGATTGAACAGTACCTGTTCGACTATTATGGGGCCAGGCAGGTGCTCTGGGTCGATGAAGGGATAGTGGGTGATGATACCGACGGACATATTGATGATACAGTCCGTTTTGTGAACCGTGATACAGTGGTAACGGTGATCGAAGAAGATAAAAATGATGACAACTACGAAATCCTGCAGCAAAACCTCCGGCAGCTGAAATCGATGCGTCTCGCTGATGGGAAACAACTCAATATCGTTGAGCTTCCGATGCCGGATGCGGTGACCTGGGAAGACCAGCGGCTGCCTGCATCGTATGCCAACTTTTACATAGCGAATGGTTCGGTAATTGTGCCGACATTCCGGAGCGATAAGGACGACAAGGCGCTGCAGATCCTGCAGGCGCAGTTTCCGGATCGCAACGTGGTAGGCATTGATTCCACTGAAATTATCTGGGGACTGGGAAGTTTCCACTGCCTTAGCCAGCAGGAGCCGCTGGTCTGATTTTTGGACCCCTGCCCTGTACTTTAATAATTTTTCCGGCCTGAGAGGCCCACGATTGCCCCATAGTGGTTTATTCCATAAAAGCTGTAACTTGCACCGCTTTTTTAAACTGATCACATGGTAGACTTAGATAATTACGATCCCAGCCTGGTGAGCAACCCGAACAACAACATTTTCGGATTGCCCACTACAGAAGAAGACGCGCGTCTTGTTATTGTTCCCGTACCCTGGGAAGTTTCGGTGAGTTATGGTGCGGGTACCGCACGGGCCCCCGAAGCAATCTTCAAAGCAGCATTGCAGGTGGATATCTATGACCCCGATGCGCCGGATGCCTGGAAGCAGGGATACTATATGCGCCCGACCGACAGGAAGGTGCTTATGAAAAGTGACTACCTACGCAAGGAAGCAGAACTGTTCATTGACTATATCTCCAAAGGGGATGAAGTGGCCGCCAACCAATTCATGTGTAAAACACTCGTGGATGTCAACCAGGGGGGTGATTTTATCAACCGCTGGGTGTATGACCAGACAAGGGTATTACTTGAAAAAGGCAAACTGGTCGGACTGCTTGGCGGTGACCACAGTGCCCCGCTCGGATTTTTCCGGGCCATCGGTGAGAAACATGGTGAGTTCGGGATCCTGCAGATCGATGCCCACTGCGACCTCCGTGAAGCATATGAAGGCTTTAATTACTCACATGCCAGCGTCATGTATAATGCGCTGAACGAAATCCCCCAGATCGGGAAACTGCTGCAGGTGGGTGTACGTGATTATAGCCAGGATGAATACCAGTATGTACTCGACCATAGTCCGCGGTTAACTACCTATTTTGACCGGGATATCAAGAACAGGCAGTTTGAAGGGGAAACCTGGAAGACAATCTGTGAAGAGATCGTAAGCCAGCTGCCGGAAAAAGTTTATATCAGTTTTGATATTGACGGTCTCGACCGCAAACTCTGCCCGCATACCGGCACCCCCGTTCCCGGCGGGTTTGAGACAGAAGAAGTTTATTACCTGTTCCGCAAGATCATCGAGTCCGGCCGCCTGCTGGTGGGTTTTGACCTGTGTGAAGTGGGGATCGGTGAAACGGACTGGAATGCCAATGTTGGTGCGCGGGTACTGTTGAAATTGTGTAACCTGCTTATCAAAAGCAATTCCTGAGGCCGGCTGCAATGGGTAGTTACAGCCTGATATTGAACAATGACCGCAGGAAATTCTATAAAAGTTTTTCCGTGTTCATCCTTGTGCTGAATGCCATGGCCATCTGCCTGTTCCTTTACTACTATCCCCAGACTATGGTACAAAGGGCCACCGGTGTGATCTGCGCCGTGCTGGCAGTCTCGGCCATTGTGTACCGGGAAAAGATGCGCAACAGCCGCCATACCGAAACCGGGATTTACGCAGTGATGGCTTCGCTTGCAGTTTACTGGGCCCTGATCGGGTTCTGGTGGGCCGCAGTGATCCTGGTGTTGCTCACCATCCTGTACCGGACTGCCAGCAGCACTCCCGAAGTCCGGATCAGCGGTACGGGTGTGCACTATCCCTCCTTCCCTGCCCGGAAAATTGAGTGGGGTTCACTCAACAATCTTGTGCTGAAAGACGGACTGCTGACCATCGACTTCCGCAACAATAAAATCATCCAGCAATTACTGGACCCGGCAGTTAAATCGCCCGGTGAACGGGAAATAAACGATTTTTGCAGGGAACAGATCCAAAAGGCTCGCTGAGCCCATCATATTATAGAAATGAACATGGCTTTATCACATTCACCCTATTTACTGTATTCAGATGGCGAGGGTAATATCTTCGAGGATGAAACCCTTTATGCAACCGGCCGCACCGGCTGGGATGCGCTGCTGATACCGGAAGATGAATGGATTGAGCTGCCCGATGGCGGTTCATTGTATGAACTGCCCGGCCGTCGCGGCATCGGCATCGATGTGGAAACCGGTGATATGCGGCTTTGTGAAAAGGGCTGGGCTGTGGCCGCCTTTATCCCGCCGGCCCATACCGGATTTTACATTGCTGCCTATGAGACCGCCCCCGATGCACCCGTGCTGCCCCTGTTCTGTTACACGGCTGCCGGCTGGCACGACAACAAGTTCTATGTACCCGCCACGCGTATTGAACAGGATATCCGCCAGGAAAATAGCGGGTATGTGGAAGCGGATATCGATAAGGGACTCAAAGTGCTGACTGACGCGTACCCGCACAACCGGCTGGTGAAACACCTGGCCGATAATTGTGCACAGACCTACCATTGCCCCGCTGCACGTAACTTTTTCCTGACCCGCTGGGAATGCCCGATACCCGTTAGTCCGGCCTGTAATGCGAATTGTGTCGGTTGTATTTCATTGCAGCCCGATGAGGAAACCATCGTGTCCACCCAGGACCGGCTGCGGTTTAAACCCAGTGCAGAGGAAATTGTGGAATATACAGTACCGCATCTTGAGCAGGCACCTTTCCCGATTGTCAGTTATGGCCAGGGATGCGAGGGTGAGCCGTTGCTGATGTGGGAGACGATCCGTGAATCCATCCTCGAAATCCGAAAACATACATCGAGGGGCAGCATCAATATCAATACCAACGGATCCAAACCCGATGCCGTACGCAAGCTCTGTGAGGCGGGACTGGATTCAATCCGCGTATCGACCAACTCCGCCAGGCGGGAGGTGTATATGCCGTACTACCGCCCCAACAACTACGATTTCGAAGACATCCTTGAAAGTCTCCGAGTAGTGAACGAATTCGGGGGCTGGACATCCATCAACTATTTCGTTTTCCCCGGAATGACCGATAGTATCGAAGAATACGAGGCACTCCGGAAGATGATCAGGACCACCGGTCTTAAAATGATCCAGTGGCGGAATTTCAATATCGACCCGGACTGGTACCTTGGTAAAATCGGCTTTTCCGATACTGGTGAATGCATGGGTGTCAAACAATTGCAGGAGTTATTGAAAGAAGAATTCCCGACGCTGAAATATGGTTATTTCAACCCGCCGATCGAGCGGATCAGGGGTGATTTCGAGCTTGATTTCGCGCACCGCTGAAGTATTTACCCGCCAATCTTTAACATAATTTAGGGCAGGCATTATGTAAGTTGCACAGGCTTTGCATCGTTAATACACAGGTGTGTAAAACAATGAGTTCCACCGGTATTCCCCAAAATGTAAGTTTGCATGAACAACGCATACGTTATGACCGTCAATTTTGAATCCCGCAAGAATACCCAGGCGACTGCCATCACATTCGGGGTGGCGTTATTCCTGCTGGCGCTCATGTTCCTGTTGAAATGGACGGTGCCGGTTGTAGAGCATCCGCCGGCCGAACAGGGAATTCTGGTAGACCTCAACCTTCCGGAAGAGGAACCGGAACCAACTGTCCGCGCGACCGGTGGCGGTGGTGGTGGCAATCCCGTACAGGCGGCAGGCCCCGCAGGTGTGGCTGAACCGTCCCCGCCCCAGCCAGGCACGGATGATGATGCAAAAGATGTGGAGGAAGACCCCAATGAAAAGGAAACCCCACCCATCCTCAAACCGGATAATCCCAAACCGACCGCTACAAAAATCAACGAGAATAAATCCCCGGTAAAAGCCGAACCCAAACCAGACCCGAAGCCACCGGCTCCCCCTACTCCAAAAGCGGTGCTGGGACGTACAACGACCGGCAGCGGTAAAGGAGGCGGCGCGGCCGATGATTATGACCGCAGTGGTGGGAAAGGAACTGGAACAGGTGTAGGTAATGGATCGGGTTATGGCGGTGGTTCCGGTTCCGGATCCGGCGGTGGCAATGGCTCCGGAACAGGTCGTGGCAACGGGCCGCGGGTATCCAGCGGCGACCGGAGCGTGGTGGGTAGCTACTCCTTTACGGCCGATCTCGAGAAGGCTACAGTGTATGCATTTGTGAAAGTATCGCCTTCCGGTGCCGGTGAATTTGTGGGTATTGCCAAAGGCTCGACCGCTACCAGTGCCGCCTATAAAAATGAAATTGTTCGTTATCTCCGTACGATGCGTTTCAACAAGTCTGACCATGAATCGATGGTGACTGTTGAATTCAAATTCCGCGTGGAAGGATAATAATTTAAATGAACCGGATTTTTTCCCCGCAAACATCATCCACTGCTCTATTTTTGCAGGATGGATTTTCCCCTTGTTTCCTGTCTTAACGGCGATATAACACGCATCAGTGCTGATGCAATAGTTAATGCTGCCAACAGTTCGCTGATGGGCGGAGGTGGCGTTGATGGTGCCATACACCGCGCAGGCGGACCAGCTATCCTCGAGGAATGCAGGGCGATCATCGCCCGTCAGGGCAACTGCCCGACCGGTGAAGCCATAATCACCACCGCAGGAAACCTGCCTGCAAGATTTGTGATCCATACCGTCGGACCGGTATGGAACGGAGGCCACAAGGGTGAATCCGGGAAACTCCGCTCCTGCTATACCAACAGTCTCCATCTTGCAAAAAACAATGGGGTAAATAAAATTCTCTTCCCGAATGTCAGTACCGGTATCTACGGTTATCCCAAACAGGAAGCGGCAGAGCTGGCAGTGGATGCGGTTTACAGCTTCCTGCGTGAACATGGCGGACCGGAAGTAGTGTTTGTGTGTTTTGACCTGGAAAATTTTACCATTTACCAGAAGCTGATCGCTCATGATTAGGAATTCCCCCGGTGCCCAGGTATTGATGGTGGCTGGTTTGCTGCTTGCAATAATCGGATCACTGATGATGCTCCTGCACTGGCCGTATGCAAACCTAATCCGATGGACAGGAGTGTGCGGAATCTTATCGGGGGTTGTGCTATTGCTGACCGGAAGGGCAAATAAAACAAAATGAGGATGAACTATACTGAAACAACCGAATACCTTTTCTCCCGTCTCCCGATGTACAGCCGGGTCGGTGCCGCAGCCTACAAGGCTGACCTTGGCAATATCCGCGAAATCTGTGAAGCCATTGGCAATCCCCATACAACCTACAAAACAATCCATCTTGCCGGTACCAATGGCAAAGGCTCCTGCAGCCATATGCTGGCAGCGATCCTGCAGGTGGCTGGTTACCGCGTCGGACTGCATACCTCCCCGCACCTGCATGATTTTCGCGAACGGATCAGGGTGAACGGGGAAATGGTTTCAGAAGAATTCGTGGTGCGTTTCACCGAAACAATCAAACCACAGATCGACAGGCTCGATCCAAGTTTCTTTGAAATTTCGGTGGCCATGGCATTTGAATACTTCAGGGAGCAGGAAGTGGATGTGGCTATCATTGAGACCGGACTGGGCGGACGGCTCGACAGCACCAATATCATCACACCGGTGTTGTCGGTGATCACCAATATCGGTTGGGACCATATGAACCTGCTGGGTAATACCCTTGAAAAAATTGCAGGTGAAAAAGCGGGAATCATAAAAGCCGGTGTGCCGGTGGTGATCGGGGAAACCCTGACGGAAACCAGGCAGGTGTTTGAAAAGCAGGCTGCCGCCTTATCATCACCCGTCATCTTTGCCAGTGAAAGGTACGAAGTGATGGAATGGACATGGAAAGGCCGCCATATGGATGTGCAGGTTGCCACAAAAAACAAAACCGATCACCTGCATATTGAAACGGACCTGCCGGGTATTTACCAGCTCAAAAACCTGGTGACCGTGCTTGCGTCGGTGGACCAGCTGCGGCGGGACGGGTGGATCATTACGGATGGGCACCTCCGCCAGGCGCTCCAGCAGGTAAAAAAACTGACCGGCCTTCGCGGACGCTGGGATATCATTGGCCAGGATCCGCTGCTGGTGCTGGATGTGGCGCACAACAGTCAGGGCCTGGAACAGGTATTGGCACAGGTAGAAGTAACGGACCATGAACAGCTGCATATCGTAACCGGGATGGTCAATGACAAGGAAATCGGCCGCCTGCTTGCAATGCTGCCATTGTCTGCTGAATATTATTTTACCCAGGCACAGATCCCGCGCGCAAAGCCGGCAGCGGAACTCAGGGCAGAAGGTAATGCGGCCGGGTTGAAAGGCGAAGCCTATGCCAACGTAAATGATGCCATCCACGCGGCGAAAGAAAAAGCCGCAGACCGGGATATGATCCTTGTCTGCGGCAGTATATTCGTTGTTGCTGAAGTCAGCCCCTGATCAGTATTTCAGTTCGCCCAGTTTTTCCAGCGCATAAAGGATACAGGTGGTATGCATGGACTGCACGATTTTGTTTGACCGGACCAGTTCTTTCAGTTCGTCAATACTTGCCAGCCGGATCTCTATTTCCTCATTCGGATCCAGTTGCTGGTGTGTGGTTTTTTTCCCACCCCGCGCAAGGAACATATGCATCACATTGGAATTGGTGGAAGGATTGGCCGAAGTAACACCCAGGTATTCGACCTGGTCAAAGGTATATCCCGTTTCCTCCATCAGTTCGCGGCGGATCGCCGCTTCATAATCAACGTCGGTATCGTCGACACAGCCTCCGGGGATTTCGATACCTGTTTCCCCTAACCCATGCCTGTACTGCATTTCAAGGATCACCTGGTTGTCTTCAGTGAGCGCAACCGCAGTCACCCAATTTGGAAATTCATATACATAGTAAGGCTCTACTATTTTCCCGGAAGGCGTTACACATTTGTCCCGTCGGACCTTGAACCAGAGATCACGGAACAGGTATTCCGATGAAAGTATTTTCCATTTCATGTAAAAAGTGATTTGTGTGTTGGATGGCAGCGCCCGTTTACCAGCCGTTCTGCTCGCGAAGTGCAGCGATATGGGCCACATGGTGTTTGCCATGCCAGGCATAGTTTCCAAGCAGGTTCCAGAGGCGAAGCATTTTTTTCTGGCCGGGATGGAAAATGGTGCGGTTATTCCAGTCATCGTCACTCACATATTTCAATGCCTCATACCATCGGGCATGCAGCGCATGGAGGAGTGTGAGGGATATATTAACCGGAAGTTTTTTTACATCATTCATCTCTGCCCAGAGCTGCTCCTCATACGTCTTGATCGTAGGGTTTTCCTCGGTCAGTGCCAGCTTGAACCGGATATAGGCATTCATGTGGCTGTCTGCCACGTGATGCACCAGCTGGTGAATAGTCCATCCGCCTTCCCGGTAAGGGGTATGCAACTGGTCCTCATTGAGGTTCAGGATCGCATTCTCCAGTGCCAGTGGCAGGAACTTCAGGTCAGCCAGCCATTCCACCTTGGTAGGTATGGAAAACGGCTGTGGTTCGTACACCCCAATGGGGTAACGGGGATCGGCAGTGGGCATATTATGTATTTACAGGATCTCCAGTAATTCCACTTCAAACATAAGGGTGGCTCCACCCGGGATATCGGCACCAGCACCCCTGTCGCCATAAGCAAGTTCGGAAGGGATCCACAAACGCCAGTGGCTGCCTGTGTTCATCAGCGGGATAGCAATCTGCCATCCTTTGATCAGCGCGGTAAGCGGAGCACTGAACGGCTGGTTACGTTTGAACGAACTGTCAAATTCCTTTCCATCAAGCAGGGCCCCTTTGTAGTGCGCCTTGATCTTGTCGCTGATGGCCGGCTTCGGGCCGGTTCCTTCTTTTACCACTTCATACTGGATGCCTTCGGGCAGTACGGTCACCCCGGGTTTATCCTTGTTGGTATTCAGGAAAGCCTCGCCGGCAGTTTTCTGTGCTTCGATTTTGTTGCTCATAAATTCTTTTAATTTATTCTGTATACTCATACGTTGCTGTTAAAAAATCTGGGTCAGTCCTCACGGAGTGAATGCCCGGTCAGGTGCAGGAACACATCCTCCAGGTTGGCTTTCTTTACTTCTTTTGGCCGTTCAAACCCTGTGGCCACGAGTTTATCAATCATATGATCGGGTGTGTCCAGCGCCACTATCCTGCCTTCATCCACAATCGCGATATGATCGCAGAGATATTCCGCCTCATCCATATAATGCGTGGTGATGATGATGGTTGTTCCGCGGTCGCGGATCTTGCGGATCAGGTCCCAGAGACTCCTGCGTGCCTGGGGATCAAGACCGGTAGTTGGTTCATCGAGGAAGATAATCCTTGGTTCATTGATAAGCGTGGTGGCTACGGAAAAACGTTGTTTCTGGCCGCCGCTCAGATCCTTGAATTTAGCTTTGGCTTTTTCTTTCAGGTTGACCGTTTCCAGCAGCTCCATCGCATTCACCTCCTGGTTGTACAAACCACAGAAGAGTTCGATCAGCTGCAGCAGGTTGAGTCCGGGATAATAACCACTCGACTGCAGCTGGACACCAATAATCTTTTTGATTTCACCGGGCTGCCGGTCGAGGTCAAAGCCATCCACGGTAACGGTACCACTGGTTTTTTCACGCAGTGTTTCGATGATTTCGAGTGTGGATGATTTGCCGGCACCATTCGGACCGAGCAGCCCGAATATTTCCCCTTCCTCTACATCGAAGGAGATGCCCTTTACGGCGTTGAAGCTGCCGTAATTCTTGACAAGATCGCGGACCGTGATGATTTTATTCCGTTCCATACCGCGGCAATTTACGCCAATTTGCATAAACGCGGTAGGGCGGATTATTCTTTGCCGAATACCTGGGTGTAATAATTCCTGCCGTTTTTATCTGTTGCAACACCAATCCCGATGCTGGTGTAGTCGCCAAGGATATTTTCCTTATGGTGTTTCGATCCCATCCAGCCATCCACCACTTCCCTGCCGGTGGACGGACCAAAACTTACGTTCTCTGCAAAGCCGTTGAGACCTGCATATTCTTTTTTCGCCAGTGAATAACGCTCTTTGAAACCATCATGACTGAACGGCACTTTACCGGTAGCCATGTTCTGGCTATGCCCTGCCGCAATCCTGTTCAGCCCATCCTTCATCACCAGTGCACTTAACCCTTTTTTTGCCCTTGCCTTGTTGGTCAGTGTAAGGATATCCGTCACGATCGGGTCGGCTGGAAGTATCCGGTCAGCGGATACGGATGCAACGGTGTTCCTAGTCTCCGGCAAAACGGGAAATGTGAAGGGAAAAACCAGGAACGGGACCAGCAGGAATGATGTTTTCATCGGGGTAATTTGTCTGGTAAAATTAACTCCTGCGGGGCAGAAATATTGCCCCGCTCCTGCTGTGGGAATGTTAAAGATCGGCCTGGTCGAGGCAACCCTCCAGTTCGTCCATCATATTCCTGCTCCCGATATACATTGGCGACCGCTGGTGCAGTTCAGACGGTTCAATTTCAAGGATCCGTTGGGTGCCATCCGTTGCGCGGCCACCGGCCACTTCCACGATAAATGCAAACGGGTTACACTCGTACATCAGGCGAAGTTTGCCACCGGGACGGTTGGTGGTGCCGGGATACATAAAGATCCCGCCTTTCACCAGGTTGCGGTGTACATCCGATACCATACTGCCGATATAACGTTGCGTGTAGGGTCCGCCATCCGCTTTTTCTTTTTTCTGGCAGCGGGTGATATAATCCTGGATCCCTGCGGGATATCGGAAAAAATTCCCGTGGTTGACGGAATAGATCACACCATCCGGAGGGCATTTGATATCGGGGTTGCTCATGGTGAATTCACCGATGGACGGATCGAGGGTGAATCCGTTGACACCGCGGCGTGTGGCATACACCAGCATGGTGGAAGAACCATACACGATGTAGCCAGCTGCTACCTGCTTGAGGCCTTTCTGCAGGAAGTCTGCCCGCGTTGCCGGGGTGCCTTTTTCCGATACCCGGCGGTATACCCCGAAGATGGTCCCGATGGATACATTCACATCAATATTGCCACTGCCATCCAGCGGATCAAACAGGCAGACATATTTCGACTGGTTACTCACCACGTCATCGAATGCAACATAGTCGTCCAGCTCTTCACTTGCAATACCCGCGCAGCTGATCCCGTGTTGCAGCACACCCATGAACTGGTCATTGGCATAGAGGTCCAGTTTTTTTACATCCTCACCCTGGACATTCACACTGCCCGCATCGCCGAGGATATCCACGAGCCCGGCCTTGTTGACCTCCACATTTACCCGTTTGGCGGCAAGACCCAGATCGCGCAGGAGATTGCTTAGTTCGCCCGTAGCATGCGGGATTTCACGTAATTGCTGGATCGTGAATTCGTCCAGCGTCAGGATTTTACGGTTATAGTTCATGGTTGGCAGTTAGTTGCTGTCAAATGTAAGGCGAAAGATTCCACTGAAAAGGTAGTCGTGTAAGGATAACACGTATACGGGCCCTTATCTTTGCAGCCAAATTTACAGCATGAAGGTTTTCAAGTTTGGTGGTGCATCGGTAAGCAGCCTGGAACGGATCAGGGATACAGGACAGATCATGTCAGCGTACAAGGGTGAGAAACTGCTGGTCGTTATTTCGGCAATGGGCAAGACCACCAACGCACTTGAGAAAGTGACGGAGGCCTTTTTTGCCGGGAGGCAGGATGATGCGCTCGCGCTGTTTGAACAGGTAAAACAGGAGCATCTCAAAACCGCGAAGTACCTGCTGATGACGGAATACCTCGCCTGTGAAAGGCAGCTTCGCGATTTCTTCACCGAGGTTGAATGGTTGCTGCATGATAAACCGGTACGTGGGTTTGATTATTACTACGACCAGGTGGTCTGCGCTGGCGAGTTGTTATCCACCGCCATTATCAGCCATTACCTGACCGAACTAGGTATCGATAACACATGGATCGATGTCCGTGATGTGTTCCGTACCGATAACAACTTCCGCGATGCAAAGATTGACTGGGATTATACATTGACACAGGTACGTATGCAGGTGCTGCCGGCCCTCTCCCGGCATATCGTAATCACGCA
>SEAD01000353.1 GCA_004173355.1 Chitinophagaceae bacterium
ATTCTACTATTGCCGACAGCATCGCATTTTTTGCTTCCGATCGGATCTGCTCGGACAGGTCCCTGGCAATCTGGGAAAGGCCGCAGATTGCCCCGTTCTGGGTCCTTACCGGAGAGACGGTCAACAGGACTTCAATGAGCTCCCCGTATTTGGTGAGCCTCTGGGTTTTGAACGGGTCCAGTTGACCATTTCGCTGGATCCCGGCGAGCATTTCCTGCTCCCTTTGCCGATGGTTTTCGGGAACCAGTTCCAGAATGGAACGTCCGATCATCTCAGGTGCGGCATATCCGAACATCCTCTGGGCCGAACGGTTCCAGCTGCTCACAATTCCCTGAAGATCAGTGCCGATCAGGGCGTCATGGCAAGCGTCCACTATCGTGGTCAACAGTGCACCGCGTTCTTCTGCAGATATCAATTGTGCGATGAGTTCACGATGCTCCCTCATATCGGCTAATTTTGGCACGTCCTTTTGTCCACTGCCGTTTGTTTTCGCATCCGATGGTGCATCATTCTCCATAAAACCGCATTAAGGTAATTGGACGCAAATATAAGCATTTAATAATTGCTACCTCCGCCGCTTAAAATCCTGGTACTGTCGCACGAGCGGTGATCATGCGGTACTGGGATTGTGGCATATATATTGCAGTCCGGTAATGCTAAATGTCAATTGTTATGCCCCTTAGAGAATTTGAAAGGATAAAAGCACTAAAAAGGTTTTTGGATATCGAATTCACCCGCGAGCCCGAACTCCAAAAAATCGTTGAGATCGCCGCGGAGATATGTGAATGCCCCATTGCACTGATTACCCTTATCGATGAGGATAAGCAGCACATCCGCTTTAGGACCGGTACCGAACTGCAGGAAACCAAAAGATCCGATGCCTTCTGCAATCATACCATCCGGGACGGGCAGACACTGATTGTTGCAAATGCAGAACTGGACGGGCGCTTCACCTCCAATCCACTGGTTACGGGCGAACCCAATATCCGCTTCTATGCAGGGGCACCGCTGGTTACCGTTGATGGGGAAAGCCTGGGCAGCTTGTGCGTGATCGATACCAAAGCCCGTCTGCTCAGTGAGTACCAGAAAAGGATGCTCGAGTTTCTGCGCGGCCAGGCCATGAACCTGTTGGAGTTTGAGGCCAGCGTATCGATCTTAAA
>SEAD01000354.1 GCA_004173355.1 Chitinophagaceae bacterium
ACCCTATACATCAACTATATCGGATACCAGCCCTACCAGCTCCTGCTTAGCACCCCCACCGATCAGCCAATCACCATCCGGCTGCAGCCCGGGGAGCAGCAACTCGAAGAATTCATTATTTCCACCGGATATCAAAAGCTTCCCAAAGAGCGGGCAACCGGCTCCTTCAGCCAGATCAGTGAGCAACAGTTCAACCGGCAAACCGGAACGACCATCCTGGAGCGCATACCCAACCTGGTCGCAGCAGTCAGCAAAGACAACCGCAGCAACACCCCAGGATTTTCCGTGCGGGGAATCAGCACCATAGAAGGCCCGAAGGCACCTTTAATCGTCCTGGATAATTTCCCCTACTTCGGAAACCTGGATAACCTCAACCCCAATGACGTAGCAAGCATCACCGTATTAAAAGACGCAGCAGCCGCCTCCATATGGGGAACAAAAGCCGGCAACGGCGTGATTGTCATCACCACCAAAAAAGGCAAATTCAATAGCCCCTTAACCGCGCAGCTCAGCTCCAGTCTGGCCATTACCTCAAAACCAGACCTGATGCAGTTTAAAGAAATGTCCAGCAGCGACTTTATCGACGTCGAACAGCTGCTTTTCAGCAAAGGAAGGTACAATGCCACTACTGCTGCCAGCAGACGCATCCCCGTATCCCCTGTCGTAGCACTCCTGCGTCAGGCAGCAGCCGGAACCATCACCAGCGAAGCAGCTACCTCCGCCATTGACGCCTACCGCACACTAGATGTCCGGGATGAATTCAGCAAACATTTTTACCGCAGCGCCACTGCCCAGCAGTACGCCCTGCAACTCCAAAGCGGATCAGACAAACTCGCCTGGAAAGCTCTCGCCGGTCATGACCGGAACATCGGAAATCTTCATGAAAGCTTGAGCCGGACCACGATAAATACCCAGACCACCTTAAAGCCCCTTAAAAATCTGGAACTATCAGGAAATATCCTGCTCAACCATACCAAAAACGCCAGTGGCAGACCCGCATACGGTCAGCTCAGTACCGGGGCAGGCCAGCTTCCCAGGTACACCCAGTTTGCCGATGCCGGAGGCAATGCCATACCCCTTGCCAAAGATTACTCCCTGGAATACCTATCCCAGGCCGGCAGCGGTAAACTTTTAGACTGGCAGTATTATCCATTAAC
>SEAD01000072.1 GCA_004173355.1 Chitinophagaceae bacterium
TGTTCTTTACGTTCGCGGATCGGTAACGGAACAGGACATCGAACGGATCGTGACCAAACATGGACTGAACTGGTTCCTGCATAAAGCCAGCATGGCGGAACTAATGGCTAAACTGAAACGCGCGGGTCACTCAGTGCTGCAGATCAAAAGTGTCCAGAACGCAAATATTTATCAATGGGTAGGGTCGGATAGCGACGATCAGGTGCTGGAAAAGAAATCGGCGCGGGATATTGTGGATGCCCTGCGTCATGGAGTGGTGCCGGGGTCAAACCTCGGTCTGCTGATGGTGGGTCAGGAAACGGCACGGGATCACCTTGCGGAAATTTTGTTTGAAGTGAATGGGGATAAATCACATTTCAAGTTTATTCGTGGTCAATATGGATCGGGTAAGACCTTTCTCTGTTCTTGGTTGAAGGAATTTGCGCTGGATCATGAATTCGCAGTGTCATTCCTGAATATCAGTCACGACCAGCCGTTGAGCGATCTTCCGATTTTCTTCTCAGGTATGATCAATGGGTTAAGAACACCGGAAAAGACGGACTCCAGTGCGCTGGTGGATATCCTTGAATCCTGGTTGCTGAATATCCATAACAAGACAGCGGTGTTGGAAGGGCTTGGTAACTCGGCTCCCAGAACCCCTGAGTTCAATAAAATCGTTGAACAATCGATTGAGGTGGAGCTGGCCAATCTGAATGGGATTGAGTCCGGCTTCTCCCAGGCGCTGCGTGCGTTTTACAATGGGAAATTGAACAAGGACATGGAGTTGGTGTCCAATGCGGTTGCCTGGATCACGGGAAGCCGTTCATTGTCGGCCCAGGCCTTGCGGGAGATCGGCGTGAAAGGTCACCTCGAAGCAAATAATGTTTTCCCGCGTATGCGTGCGATCCTGGAAATCATCAGTGGTGCGCGGTACAAGGGTTTGCTGTTACTGGTGGACGAACTGGAACTTGTGCGAAAGTTCCCGCATGCACGTCAGCGTGAACAGGCATTGGAGACCTTGCGACTGCTGATAGATGAATCCGGGAAGAATGGCCTGCCGGGTTGTTTGCTGTTGTTTACCGGAACGGATGAGTTTTTTGAAGATGAGCGATACGGCCTGAAGAGCTATGAAGCGTTGGCAGAGCGGGTAATGACTCCCATGTCCCATGGAAGTTTCGTGAGTATGCGCCAGCCGATTATCAGTCTGGAGTCGCTTGATCGGGAACGACTGTCGCATGTGATATTCAAGATCCGAGATCTGTATGGGATTGCCTATAGTTGGAATGCGGCGGGGTATGCGGATGATGATAGTATTCGTAAGTTAATTGAAGAGTGGACGATGTTTGGAGAGGAAGAAGTGGATCGGAAACCGCGGCCGATTTTAAGGCAGTTTATCCAGATGCTGGATTTGTGTAATGAGAATAAGGGAGTGCATTTGTCGCAGTTTTTGAAGAAGAGTGCGGTGCTGTCGGGATCGGATCAGTCATTTACCCAAAACTAACTGTATGAGCTTGCAGAAATTGCATCCGCAGTTGCAAAAGTTTGTCGTGAATGAATGGAAGGGTAGTGGTCTGACCCCGATACAGGAGAAAGCCTTCGATCCTGTTTTTGAAGGCAAGAGCTGCACGGTAGAAGCGCCGACAGCTGGGGGTAAAACCGAGGCGGTATTATTTCCATTGCTCACGCGTCTTGCTGCAAATAAATCATCCGGGTTCAGGGTGTTGTACATTGCCCCTTTGAAAGCACTGCTCAATGACCTGGAGCTTCGGGTTGTAAAATATTCCAAGCTCTGTTACATGGAGGCTTTCAAATGGCACGGCGACGTAAATCAAGATGAGAAACGAGAGCAGTTTGTTTTTCCATCTGATATTTTATTAACGACTCCAGAGTCGCTGGAAGCAATGCTGCTTAAAAAGGCTGACTGGGTTAATGCATTCAGGAATTTGGAGACCATTGTGATCGATGAGGCCCACTATTTTGCTTTGACGGAGCGAGGTTGCCATTTGATATCGCTTCTGGCAAGATTGGAGGCGGGGATTAAAAGAGTGCCACAGCGAATTGCCGTTACCGCAACTGTTGGCAACCCTGGTGAAATGTTGCAGTGGCTGTTGGGAAGTAATAGTGAGGGTGTCCCGTTGAAAGAAAGCGCCTCCTTGGAGAAGGAGCGGAAGTTTGAGGTGATGTATTTCCCTGAAGGGGGTGAGCAACTCCGGATAAAATTGTATGAATTACTGGCTGGTAAAAAGTCTATCGTTTTCGAACGATCAAGGACGGACACGGAAGACACTGCTACCTGGATTAATCAACGGAATTTTCAACTCCCAAGTCCCAAGCCTGTAATTGTTAAAACCCATCACTCCTCGGTCAGTAAAAGATTAAGGGAAGATGCAGAGGGGTCGATAAAAGCTACAAAAGAGGGTTCATTGAACGCGATTATTAGTACCTCAACGCTTGAGTTAGGTATTGATATCGGTGATCTGGATCGTGTTTTCCAGATAGGAGGGCTGAATAGCTCCGGTTCATTTCTTCAAAGGGTTGGGCGAACTGGCCGAAGGAAAGACATACCGCAATATTTCAAGGGAATGTGTGTTTCTCCCGAAGCCCTTGTGCAGCTTACAGGATGCGTTTCACTCGGCTTAAAACGGATCTCCGAGAAAGTGATTTTTCCGACACGTGCATTTCACATTCTTGCCCATCAGGTCATTTGCCTCTGCCTTCAGAAACGCGGTGCGACCGCGGAACAGATCTGGGAAATCCTTTCACCTGTCGGCTGCTTTTCCGGAATATCCAGGGAAGAGTTCAAGGAAATGGTTGACTACATGATCCAGGAGGATTTTCTCCATTCTGATTCGGCGGGAGTGTTGCTGACCAGTAATAAAACCGAAAGTCAGTTCCTAAGAGCGAATTGGAGACGACTGTTTGCGGTATTTGAATCCGGACCATTGTACAGCGTGGTTGACGGTAAGAAGGTGATCGGCACACTCGACTCAGACTTCGCTAAATCGCAAGAACTACCTTTTATTTTTGTGCTGGGTGGATATGAATGGAATGCGAAGAAGATTGACCATGAACTCCAGCAAATCCAAGTGGTAAAAAACGAGACTGGCCTGGCCCCGGAGTGGTCTAATATTTCCCAATATGATATTCCTTTTGAGCTTGCCCAGGAGATCGGCCGTTTGTTGATGAACGATGAGGTATTGCCATTTCTGGATATTGAAGCCTCTAAAATATTTGAAGCTGAGCGAGCGACATTTCGAAACCTGGAATGGAACGCCTCGAAGTGGGTGGTTGATGCTTCAGGTGAACATGGTGAGATTTATGTGTGGACGTTCGCTGGCAGTAAGATCAATCGTGCATTAGCTAAACTGATGAGCTCAGGTGTGCCAAAGGCTCCGATCTATACGTATGAGCATGTAATCCTTAAGGGAACCAAAAACAGTCCACTCGAAAAATCAGACATTGAACAGTTACTGAAATACCTCAAGACATTAAGCCTGGAGGAAATAGATGATAAAGTTCTTGAGAAACTGAAGGCAACGAAATTTTCTAAGTTCTCAGATTGTTTGCCTGAATCGTTGAATCGGTCGACGCTGAAGGATAAGAGCTATGATACGATTTCTCTTCACAGCCTGCTGCGGGAAGTTTCCATCACTATGTGAAGAGGAATCGTGTCAAATTTTCGTACTTTTCAATTTATCTCGTCCAGCAATCAAATCAATGGCCGATAAAGCCGCTTTAAACGAGGGTCAAAAAACTGCATTCAAGGCTTTACAACGTTTTGTTGAAAGTCCGGGCGGCGACTCATTTATTTTAAAGGGATATGCTGGGACTGGCAAAACTTTTCTCGTACAGCACTTTGCAAAATGGCTGGATGAAAAGAAATATGCTTATTCAATGCTTGCAGCCACTGGGCGGGCAGCGGCTGTTTTACGGGGGAAAACCGGAATGGTCACTCGCACGGTACACAGCGAGCTTTATCACTTTAATCAGGTGTCTGGGGCAGACGATGATTTTCCGGAAGATGCTCCATTTGAGGCGCATGGGCAGTTAACACTTCAGTTTACGACCCGTCTGCCTGATGCCGCAAAGAAAGTTTACATTATTGACGAATCTTCTTTGCTATCGTCGGAAGTAGGTGAGGAGGATTCGATAGTTGTTTTTGGTTCAGGTAATCTTTTAGTTGACTTATTCGAAGCTGTAGGTGGAAATAAGGTGATTTTTGTAGGTGATCCGGGGCAACTTCCGCCGATAGGGCAGGCAATTAGCCCGGCATTGGACATGGAGTGGCTGGCATCTAATGGAAGGACTGCCGTTTCAGTCACACTAGATAAAATCGAACGGACAACTGCTGACAACGATATATTGGTGCTTGCTTCAATGGTCAGGAATATGGCCGATCGCTCCAGTCATCCACGATATCCTAAACTTCCTGCCAACCGGCTACAAAATGTTCACGTTTATGAGGACGACAAAGATCTTTTTAGAAACTACCTCGAGCAATTCCGGAATGTTGGGCCAGATGGTACAATTGCAATCGGCCGGACGAATGAGATGATCAATATTATTAACCGGGCAATAAGGCGGGATTTGTATGGGAATTCCCACGAAAGAATGAAAGTGGATGACGTGTTGCTGGTTACACACAATAACGCTTTGGTGCCATTGGCAAATGGTGATTTTGTTACAGTCATAGAGATAGGGGTAGAGACAATGATGGCCGCTTTGCATTTTCAGTCAATTAAAGTGAAATCATTGTTGTCCGGAGAAGAGTACGAAATACTTATATCCCTGGATATTCTATATGGGCCAAAGATAAATTTCACAAAGCAGCAGAATAGGGCCCTGATGATCGATTTCAACCGTCGAATGAAAAAGCGGGATATTAAAGTGAACTCGGACGAGTACAAGGGAGCCATGCTTGCGGATTCCTATTTGAATTGCCTGCGCGCAAAGTATGGGTATGCTGTTACCTGTCACAAATCGCAGGGTGGGGAGTGGGACGAGGTTTACCTCTTTCTTGAGAAAGGAATGTTCGTTATGCCTGCAGCGGATTTGTACCGATGGTGGTACACTTCCATTACCAGGGCTAAAAAGAACCTCCATATTGCGAGAGGATGGTGGATTTCGTGAGGATTGACTTCAAATTTCGCTAATTTGTTGCACACTTAACAGCAATGGCGGAAATTATTCTTACAAGGGATTTAGGACGTGCTGGTCGCGGAGTAACAGAGGCGTTGACGATGGCGGACGATGCCGGCGCCAGGTATTTTGTCAAGCTTATCCAAAATCCGATGTATCCTTCAGTGCTGGCTTATGAATATGTTTCTGGAAAAATTGCGGAATACCTAGGACTTCCAACCCCAAAGATCTTTATTGCTGAAATTGCAGCGCCGTTGGTGCCGTCGCTTGGGAGCAAATATGGAATTGCCATCAATGCCGGACCACATTTTGCATCTGCGGCTGTCGCAAACATATATGGACTACCTGTGATCAGATCTCTAATTGCCAAATGTGTTAATACTAGCTCATTTCCGGGCATCATTCTGTTTGATGCCCTGGTGTTCAATCAGGATCGAAATAACGACGGGAATTTTTTGTTTACTACCGATAACAACGAAATTGCGCTAAGTATAATCGACCATGGTCACTGTTTTGGAGCGCTGCAAAATGCGCATAATCTCATGAATTACAAGGATGATTGGTCGAGGAGCTATCTTCCAGAAATGTATGAGCTAATTACTGATGAAGCTGCTTTCGCCGAGGCTTTGGTGAGGTTCGAAAGATTAGATTCAGATTTTTTTGCTACCTTGGTGAGTCGAATTCCTGATGAGTGGACTGATCTGGACAGCAGGGAAAGGATGCTGGAATTTTTGAATTACCGGCGTGATCATTTACGGGAAATGCTAGTTCGAAACAAGAATTTATTTATAAATTGGCCATGAGTACTGAGAAGTTATACTACTACGCGATAGCCCGCTTTGTTCCTGATTTGGTCAGGAACGAGCCTCGGAACATAGGCGTTATTGTATTTCAGGAAGATGGGCCAGTATATGAGCCTAAGTTTCTGCACAATCTTCGGTCAAAGCTTGGTAATTTATTGGGGTCGGCGGACAAAGTGATCCTTGAAGAGTATGAGATGTATCTTTCGGGGCTCAATCCTCACTCTTATGCAGAGTTTTCTAAAATTTTGAGTCAGGTGGGTGGCAAGTTTCAGTTTTCGGAGATTAGAAGCGGGGTCACCGGTAATATAGAACTTGAGTCAAATTACTTGTATTCTACGTTTGTTGATCTTCCAGCTATGCCTGTGAAACGTCATAGATTAAAGACAACTCTCAAGCAGGAATTCAAACAATTCGGAATCTTGGGGGACACTAAAGTTCAACAGGATCAGAAGATTCAAGGTGAGAAATTAGAACATAAGATTGACTTCTCTTATCAGAATGGGAATCTTTACACAATTGAAGCTGTAGATTTATCTGCTTCAGGTAAGGAAAGTAATACCATTAAAACTGCTTTTAAGTTTTCTGATTTGGCACATGTAAGCAAATCCATTCGGCCTATTTCAGTCATTGGTGACCGTGATGATAGCGATCCTGAGGTTAAAGACTGTGTTCATATTCTTAGCCAGCTTTCTGAGGTGTACGATTTCTCAAATGGCGGCAGGCAAAAGCTTTTGCTGAAGATGAAAAACCTAGTTGGCTAATTCAACCTTCTTCGAATCTTAGGTGCACTCAAACAATCTGAGCTACACCGTGTTGTTTGGTAATGTGCGTGGAGGTGGATCAAACGCAAGTATCCTGAATTGCGAACGCAGCGCGTTCGCAATTCAGGTCAAAAGAAATACTATCTCGATTTTCAATTCCCCTATTACCGGTATATACTACCCAGTCACATCTTAGGCAAGTCAGGAACAAACGGATTATTGTATATTAGTTGCAGGCCAACCAAATCTAATGAATAAGTTCCTGCTGTTCGTGATGTTTTCCTCCATTTCATTGGGCTTAATTGCCCAGACGCCAAAGGTCGATTCATTACGACAACTGCTCACCCGGAGTGCGGCCGACACGCATCGCGTAAACCTGCTGCGCACAATTGGTAACCATATCGCGGCCCAGGATCCGTCGGAGGCAATTGGCTTCTGGAAACAGGGGGTCGCCTTGTCAAAGTCGCTTCATTACGACCTGGGCCTGGCGCGTTGTTATATCAACCTGGCCACCGGTTTTTCGTACCTGGGAAAGATGGACAGTTCGGTTACCTACTCTGATACGGCCATATATTATTGTAAAAAAATTGGTGATCCGTCGAAACTGGCGCTGGTTTACCTGAACCGGGCCGACAACTATGTAAACCTCAACAATGCCACCCTGGCCATCCGGTATTGCGACACAGCCCTGACTTATGCAGAACAGGTAAAAGACCTTGACCGGGTGGGCAGGATCAACAGCATCCTGGGTTCTGTATACAGCCACCAGCAACAATTCCCCATCGCGTTAACGTACTACCATAAAGCACTGGACATGTTCCGGGAGGACGAAAACCTGCCAATGGTGGCGCAGTGTTATTCGGAGATCGCCACCATTTTTAACGGACAGGGGGCAACAGACAGTGCACTGAACTATTTCAAGCAAGCCATCGCCCTCGCGGAGGAATCGGAAGACCTGGTCAACCTGGCCACCTATAATCTTGAGTACGCTTCGGTGCTGGAGGATCACGGCAGGCTCGCGGAAGCAAAACCCTATGTCCAGAAAGCACTCGTTTATGCCACACAACAGGGAAACAATGGCCAGCTTTCCAATGTGTATAGTCATTTTTGTAACATACACACCCTGGAGGGCAATTTCCCGGCCGCAATAAAAAACGGAATCCTGTCGTACGAATATGCCAACCGTGAATCGGGTCTCAACATGCAACAGCAATCTGCCCTTTTCCTCTCCACCGCATATTCCAAAGCGGGTGATTTTGACAAAGCCCTCGAATTCCTGGAAAAAGGAAAATTGTACAGCGACAGCAGCCTGACACAGCAATTCAATTCTGAAATCGCCACACTGCAAAGCAATTTTGAAATATCACAGAAAGACCGGGTAATCGCCCTGCTTAATAAAGAATACCAGCTGCAACAGCAACGGCTCCGGCAGCAACGATATGTCCTGGCAGGATCAGCAATCCTGGCTGTACTCGCTATTGTCGCCATCCTGTTACTTGTTAACCGGTACCGGCTCCGTCAACGCGTAAAGGAAATGCAGCTGCGCAACCGGATAGCGGCTGACTTGCATGATGAAGTCGGGAGCTCGTTGAGCAGTATACACCTGTTGAGCCAGGTTGTATCACAAACACCGGCAGGTGCTGGTTCGCGGGATGAAATCATGACCCGCGTCAGCACCAATGCGAGGGAAACAATGGACAGGATGGAAGACATCGTCTGGATGATTAAGGATTCCGGAACCAATACTGCCAGCCTGCCGCAACGGATGGAGCATTTTATCTATGAAATGTGCGAAAGCCAGCAGATCACCTGCAACTTTACCGGCCAGCACGAACTGGAAAGGATGCAACTGTCGATGCAACAACAAAAAAATATTTACCTGGTTTTCAAGGAAGCCCTCAACAACTCCGTTAAATACAGTGGCTCAAAACTGATCAATATTGACATTGTGGCCAGGGCTGGCCGATTGACAATGGAGGTACGCGATTACGGTCAGGGATTTGACCTGGCGGACAATGCCGATGGGAACGGATTGGCCAATATGAAAAACAGGGCAACAGAAATGAAGGGGGAACTTGATATCAGGTCCGGCCGGGAAACCGGGACAACGATAGCATTAACCATCCCTGTATAACCAGACTATTCAATGACTGCAATACCTAAAAGATATTATTTACTCCACCCGGCAATCAGCCTGCATTCGCGGGCCGCTTGCAGGATAACCCGCAGGCTGTCCGTTGTCATTTGTCTCCTGGGTATCCTGTGCAGCACCAGTGCACAAACAAACACCACAGATCCGGTGATCACGCCAGGGCTGACAACAGTTCGGGGGATAAAGCCCGGGCCGGCCACAGTCGATCCTGCACTCCGACGGGCAGACTCGCTGCTTAGCGCCGGCCGGGTGGTGGAAGCAGGAGAGGAGGCGAGGCAGGTGCTTGCCGGCAGGGCAGGTGCCAATGCCGTAATTGCAATGCAGGCATCGGGTATACTCGCGACAATTAACAAGATAACCGGCAATTCAAAAGCCGCATTTGAATACCTGCAGGTCAACAAAACCCTGAATGATTCACTGACTAAAAAATATTTTAAAGATGAAACAGAAAGGCTGCAGACAGGCCTTTCGCTCCAGGCAAAAGACAGGGAGATCGAGTTGCTGGGAAAGGATCGGGAATTGCAGCAATACCAGTTGCGCCGGCATCGCATATTAACGATTGTGGCTGTAATTGCCGTGCTGCTGGTGCTTGCGGGAATTGTTTTACTGGTCAACCGGTCACGACTCCGGCAACGGGTACGGGAACTAAGGCTAAGGAACCAGATTGCAGCAGATCTTCACGATGAGGTAGGCAGCTCACTGAGCAGTATCCACCTGCTTAGCCAGGTAGCTTCCAGCCAGCCCGGACAATCTTCCGGCCGGCAGGAGATTTTTAGTAAAGTAAGCCGGAATGCGCGGGAGACGATGGAGAAAATGAGTGATATCGTGTGGATGATCAAGCCGGGTGAAAATGAAAGCCTGGGCATGTCCCGCAGGATGGAACGGTTCCTGGAGGAAACATGTACTGCCGGCGAAATCAGCAGCCAGCTACACGGTACTGAGGTTCTCGGCCGGGTGAAGCTTGATATGGAACAGCGGAAAAACTTTTACCTGGTATTCAAAGGGGCTGTCAGCAATGCTGTCCGGTTCAGCGGCACCGACCAGGTTAACGTAATTATCAGTTTTCAGGATAAACAGCTCGGCGTCACTGTCACCGACACTGGTAAAGGTTTTGATCCCGCAACAGCACCGGTGGATGGCGCAATTGCCCGGATGCAACAAAGGGCGCGGGAACTTGGTGGCACCCTGACAATCGATTCAGGGGAAGGCCGCGGCACCACCGTTATCCTTCGTTTTCCGGTATAAAACGCGCTCACCCTTATTCCGTAGAAAGGGAATGGACAAAACGTTGTTACTTTGTTTAAATGGGCGATATCAGGATTACCATATTTGAAGACAGCAAACATTTGCGCGAGAGTCTCGCCATAGTGTTCAATGGTACCCCCGGTTTCACCTGCAGCGGTGCTTACCGCGACTGCGCCGACCTGCTCTTCAAAGTGGGCAGGGATAACCCCGATATCGTACTGATGGATATTGAAATGCCCGGTATGAACGGCATTGAGGCCACTGCCCTTATCAAACAGAACTTCCCGGCCGTACAGGTACTGATCCAGACTATCTTTTTTGAAGATGAATATATCTTCAATGCCATTAAGGCCGGGGCATCGGGATATATCCTGAAAACGACATCCCTGTCGGGGTACATTGATGCCCTCAACGACGTATACACCGGCGGTTCCCCGATGACACAGGGTATAGCCCGCAGGGTGATCGAACTCTTCCGCGAGAATGTGCCGGCAGTAGCAGAGGTAACGTTCAACCTGACCGAAAAAGAAAAACTTGTATTGCAGGAACTCGCTACCGGCAAGAGTTATAAAATGATTGCGACTGCCATGTCGCTCTCGTTTGATACCATCAAAACACATATCCGCAACATCTACGTTAAAATGCAGGTCAACTCCAACACGGAGGCAGTGGTAAAGGCAATGAAGCATAAAATTGTCTGATCCCCGCCTGCCGATACCCTTGCCACCAATAGGGTGAGCTTCCCCAACAATCTGCCAGGCCAGCGCTTCTTCCTACTCCTTTTTCGCGATTTCCCGAAAACCACTTTAACAACATCTTTGGGTAGTTAAATTATTGCCCAGATGATACCAACCACACAACCCAGGCTGCTTGTGCTTTTGATGGCTTTTTGTTTATCCATAACAAATGTGCAGTCACAGGATATTGAAAAGATCGATTTCAAAAAGCCAGTGCAGTTCAGCGGATCCCTGAACATCTCGCTTGAATCCTACAATGCCCACGGTATCGAAAAAAGAAAGAAGCCGTTTTCCTGGCTGGTCTCCGGTGCACCAATAGTCACCGTGCTGGGCGTACAGGTGCCTTTTTCATTCCTGTTCAGCAATTTTGAAAACAGGTACTACCAGCCATTCAACCAGTTCGGCATCAGTCCCCGTTATAAGTGGGCTACCTTCCACGCAGGCTATCGCAATATCCAGTTCTCCCAGTTTACACTGGCCGGTTACCGCATGCTTGGCGGAGGGGTTGAACTGAATCCCCGGAAGCTCCGGCTGGGTTTTATGTATGGCCGGCTCGCGCGCTCAGCCTCACTCGATTCCCTGCAATATGCCAACCCACTGGCTTTCCGGACTCCACCTACCTACACGCGTATGGCTTATGCGGTTAAACTCGGGGTAGGCACGGAGCGCAACTATATCGACCTGAGTATGCTGAAGGGATGGGATAAGGAAGCGTCACTTGACCAGAAGTTCAGGGACAGCACCGCCCCCGCATCCAACCTTGCGCTGGGTGTTTCCTGGAAAATTACCTTCCTCCGCCGTTTTAGCTGGCAGGCCGAGATCGGGCTGAGCCATTATATCAATGATATCTACAGCGACAAACTTGTTGCCGATTCGTCTGACGCAAAAATCATCCGGCAGCTCCTTAAAGTTTTTCCTGCCCGCATTTCATCGCAGCTGCTGACGGCAGGTGAAACGCGGCTTTCCTACCAGGATAAAGTCATGGGTCTTACCCTGCAATACAAACGGGTAGATCCGGAATACCGTTCAATGGGTGCCTATTTTTTCCAGAGCGATATCGAACAATTTAATTTTATGCCCTCGTTTCGCTTGAACAAAGGCAAGCTCTTCATCGGTGGCAGCGTGGGTTTGCAACGCGACAATCTTTACCGGCAAAAACTGGCTACGTCTGAACGGGTGACCGGTAACGCCAACATCAATTATAATCCTTCTGCCAGGTTTGGGGTCAGCTTTAACTATTCAAATTTTGGCATCACCCAGAACCCATTACGGACATCGGCATCGGATGAAATATTCAAACAGGTATCGCAGAGTTTTACACTGGTTCCGTACCTGAGTTTTATCAATGACAACTCGGTAAAAAATATCCAGTTCATCAGCAGCCTGCAATCACTCAACAGTCCAATGAAAACCATCAACACCACGGCCGACCAGCACACGCTGATGGGGTCGTTGATCTACAGTCACACCTGGCTGAAAAAACAGTTTTCCTTTAATACCTCGCTGAATTATAATAATACATCATTACCGGACGGAGATATAGGATCGAAGGGCGGGGGAGTGGGTTTCAGCATTCCCGTATATAAGAACAGGATTGCCCTTTCTACCAATGGTTCCTGGAACAGCAACACGTTCAATGGCATGTCGAACGGCTATACGATTAATGCAGATGTAAGTACATCTGTGCGGATTTTGAAAAGGAACTCGGTACAACTTGGATTCAATTACCTGAAGAACAAAGCAACCGACCAGACGGTGGTGCAGAGTTTTGATGAGCAGACATTCCGGCTGGGCTATGGTATTTCCTTCTAATGCCCGCAGGCACCGGAACAAACAATGTATTACTACTGGTTAAAAACTGACTTAATATGAATCGTGTCATCAAAAATATACTTGTGCTCATGGTATGCCTGTTCGCGGCAACTGCAGGCCAGTCGCAGGTGAATGTTTCATTTACCATGCGCCCCCCGTATTCCGCATACATCAGGGATTATTACCATCTCGAGAACAGGGCGATCATCATCATCACCAACACATCGAGATCCACCCTTGATATCAAACTGGGTGGTTCTATTTCGAATGTTTCAAGAGGCGTGTATATCAAAACAGCACCGGGTTACAATCCATCAATGCCGATTACGCTGGGGCCTAATGCAACGGTTACGCTGACGGCAAACCCCGATCTGATGCGGTTCTTCGACCAGGCTAATGCGAGTACCAACGCGAATGATGCCATGCTGGCAACCATTCTCCGTACCGGCACCCTGCCCGAAGGAAACTACCAGGTGTGTGTAGACGCCTATGATTACAACACAGGCCGTTTACTTTCTGCACGCGGTAACGGCTGTTTCAGTTTTAACCTCTCCTTACTTGATCCGCCGGTTATAACCTTCCCGCAGAATAATTATGTATATCCGCCTGAACAGGTAAACCTGAATTTTAACTGGACGCCACCATTGGGTAACCTCGCAGGGTCGCTGATTGAGTATGACCAGGTAGTGGTACAGTTGGAGCCTGGCCAGAATCCGAATGATGCCATTGCTGCCGCACGTGATTTTGGTGCCAACAACCCGGTACTGAATAAAAAGAATACACTGAGCCAGACGTATGTAACGCAGCCGTACGACCTTCCTTTTAAAAGGGGGAGAAAATACGCCATGCAGGTGGTTGCGCGCGACCGCAACCAGCAGGTGCTGCTGAACAATATGGGTCGAAGTGAGATCGTGGTTTTTTCCGTTGGCGAACCAGGATTGCCATCAACCCCGATCATTGATGAACCTATGGATGTGTATACAACAACCCAGCTCAAAGGTGTACTCCGGTATTACTGGCCGGTACTGGGGCCATCAAGCAATAAAAACAACCTGGGTAATGCAACCAGTGGTGCAAATGAAAACGCGAGTGGATTGGTAGCCCAGCAGGTAACGTCCGGGATGGCCTCGGGTACTATCAACCAGGACGGCCCGTTGTTTAACCAGAATGGTGTTGGGCTGCAGGAAGCCGGGAACAATTCTGTCTATTCCGCCGCGCTCCATTCCAACGGTGATTTTTCCGGATACCGGAGTGGTTTACTCGCCGGGGTTACGGTGCAACTGATCCAGGCCATCCAGATCATCAACCCGGTGTGGGTAAACCAGTCTGGCAATGAACTGTACGCCGGCAATATTATGTTGCCGCAGGGTAACAGTGTTACAACTTTTTCAGGTTCCGTTATCAACCTTCCTGTACTGGCCACGGCAACCAGCACGGCCAATGGCAGTTTCTCGTTCAATGTGCCAAACCTCGAAGATTTCGATTTTTCACTGAAGCAGGGAAAATTCGGGAGTGGCAATGGCAACTCAGAATTTCAGTGGAGCGTCGAGGGTGTTTACCGGAAGGTACTGATGGTTAAGATCAGTACGCAGGGCGCGGTCTACTATGCGCATCCGATGAAGTTTGTATCTGGTATACCGGCCGACAAGGAAATGGGAACATTTTACTGCAAAGTCAAAACGATCAGTACCACGGTACGCGTCACGGATGCGGACGACTTCGGACTGGTGAAGGATAACGTTGAAGTACTGGTGATGCGTAAAACACCAGCACCATCGCTGGTTCCCCGCGATGAAATTGAACCGGGGCATTTTGGCAACTACGGTACAATCAGCATTTACGGGGTCACGTATACCATTGTGGCCAAAAAAAATACAACAGCCGGTGGCGAAGCGAAGTTTGACAACCTCATCCCTTTTGGTACCTGTATGTCGGAATGGCCCTACTATATCTATGTGCGACCGACAGATACTTACAATACCACGCACAGTTTTTCCACGGCGGTGAAAAGCTTTAAACTCACGTTACAGAACCAATGGAACACTGCCGGGGATTGTTTTAACCCATCGACCAAAGAAGTAAAAAATGATTGCATCCAGCTGAACTGTTTTGGGTTATTCACTGATGCCATCAAACACTACAGTGTAGCCGGGGACGATAACGTCTACAAGAGTTACCGCTATCATTTTGTGACGCTGAAGCAACCACGCATTTATGCGTTGGTGAAAAACAGTGTTGCCGGGGGCAATAACCAGGCGCAGAACGAAGGCAATGCCAACTGGTACCTGTGGCGTGTAAGCGATGCCGGTATGCTGAAAGCAAAGGCCAGTGCAGCCGCCGGCAAATGGGGGGCACTGATGAAAGAGACATATGCCGGGTTCAGCATCCTGAAAGGGGTGCTCCAGGCCAATGGTACGCCAATGGTTCTTGAGCGCTCAGGCAGCACGGGCATTGATGGCCGGATTGATGAAAACAACCTGCCGGCCCAGGGACCAATGCGCAGCCCGGTCGGCTACTTTTACGTGCTGGAGGTGAAAAAATCCGGGTTTGAACCGATCGTTTACCCGGTTAACCAGCAATCGCAGGTAAATAATATAAGCGGTGATATGTCGCCGGCACCATATGGCATGGCGTTCAACCTCGGCACGCTGCTGCTGAAGCCAAAGGGAGAAGCGAAACTGACGCTGGTGAGTGAAACCGGTAACAGCCTGTATGCCTATGCATATTATATTGAAACAGCCAACGGACAGACCGGGAAACATTTCCAGACGGTGTTTGAATCAAATGGCGACGGCACGCTGAGTTCGAACGTGTACATGGACCTGCCGTCGGGCAACAACCGGAAAATTGTGATCGTGCCCTCGCTCAGCAAGTACATGCGGGATACTATCTCTGTCAACATACCTGAAACGGGCCAGCTGGAACAAACAGTGGTAGTAGCTTCCAGCCTGCACCGTATTTACTTGAACATCCGTGGCAACTACGATTTCCCGCTGAAGAATGTAAAGGTCGAACTCATGACGCAACCGGGTACAGCCGTAATCAGTGCGCTTACCCGAAGTCCATATATCAATGAGGGAACTGAAGATGATATTAACCTGCCGCCCGCACCGGGCAGCAATAATGACGGCTTGCAGGTTTCGGATGGCAGCCAGCAGGCAGTGCTTTGGGGACAGAATCCTGATAATGATAACAATCCTTACACGCGCCTCACGAATAGTGGCGGCGGGGTCGACTTTGCATTCACTGCCGGTGGCAGCTCCTTTACCTTCCGGATCACGGGTCCTGGTGGCAGCAATTATGTAACGATTGAGAAAAATATCCAGAGCAATGAATCGGCCACCTGGAAACGCGTCGATATAAAACTCAAGGCAGGTCGCACCGTCAGTGGACAGGTCAGGTTCGGGCAGGTACCTGTTTCCGGTGCAAGGGTGAAGATCCAGGGATCTTATCCGGTTATGCAAGTGTTCACTGACCCTGCAGGTAATTATGAGATGAAAGGAGTTCCAATGGACACTATCCTCACCTTTACGGCGTCAAAACAACCCTACGTAGGAATGACATTTACCGAAGGGCAAAGTCTTACGAGTGTGAGCGGTAACGTTGTTTATTACCCGCTCGCCATTGTAAACCAGGACGAGTCACTTACCCGCATAAATTTCACCCTCCGGATCTATGATTCACTTGACCTCAGTCGCCTGCTTGGTTTCCCAATGGAAGTAACTGCGCTGACTGAAAATGTCAACCGTAATCCCGGTGCGCCAAAATCAGTCAAAATTTCCGGGATGGTAACGATTTCCGATTCGCTCAACCAGGTATTTAAAATGAGCGGCACATCCGTGCAGGGGGAAACGCTGAACACCATTGATTTCTCCAACCGCACTGTGGTGGCGGATGTATTACGGAATGCAGCGAATATCCCTTACTGCCGGCCGGTAAGCCTGCCAGTCAGTACCGATATCAATGAACAGGCAATCACTATCCACGGTTTTTACGCCGGACGGATGTTTGACAACAGCAGCCAGGGCATTACGCTGAACAGCTTTGGCTCCGGAAACCAGGCGCAGGGCGTGGCGCAGGGAAAGGTGCTGGTTGATGAACAGTCAGTCATCGATGACAATTTCAGTTTCCTCCCCGACCAGGAGATGTTCCTGCAGAATGGTAATACACTCCAGTTTCCGGTATTCACTTCACAGGGTGTATCGGTGGTCAATGCAACTGCAGGGATCCCCGTTGTAAACGGGAATGGCGGAGAGTTCAGTTATGCCCTGGATTTCAATGATGGTAATTTCACCGCGATCGCATCGAAGGCAGGATCCAAATTGTTCCGCGATTCAATTATCCTGGACACAAGGGTGCAGACCATTTTCCAGCATGTGAGTCCCGCCAGCATGTCATTCCCCCTCGGCAGGGTAAAAATCAACAACCAGCGCAGGCTTGCTACGACCAGCAATACGGTTAACGAAACAAGGGCGCTGGGTTCCTTCTCGATGAAATGGAACAGGGTTTACATGAACGATGCGGGCATCCGGTTCGATGGAATGCTGACCGCCGCCGGAATGAACATGCCGGTGAACGGCGGCAGGTTATACCCCGATCGTTTTGAACTGGCGCAGGGTTCGTTGCAGACAGGCGCGGTGAAACTCCTTGGATCGGTTCCCGTTACCGTGGCACCCGGGATTGGCGCAAGCTTTGGGTATGACGCAGTGCGGCCGGTGCCTGCCTGGTATTTATCTATTACCAGCGGGGACAATGAAGTGGAAGCAGCTTCCATTGAAGGCTCAGGTCTTAATGGACTTTCTGCTGCTTCAAAAATACCCTTCTCTTCCATCTGGTTTTACAGCGAAGGCACAAAGGAACTGACGCTGATGAATAACCTGCCTTCCTACAAGCTGCATAATGTAGCTGATTTCAGCCTGCAAAGCGTGGCTATCGATGATGCCTCAATTGCATTGAACGGTTTGCTCGAAACGGGAATCCCTGGTTTCCCGGCTTACAATTCCGGGCTGATCTATGAATCGACCGGTCCCGGCACTTTATCCGACATGAAACTGCGCCAGTTTTCAATGACGCCCGTATCCATGAACGGGGTAGTACTGGATTTCAATGGAGGCAACAGCTACAATATGCAATTGAGTAACGGGCAGTTGACAATGAAGGGGCGGATTGCAGATGAGCAGCCCGGTGTGTTCTCCCCCCTGGCATATACATTAACGAAGACCAGCAGCCTGACTGAACTGGTAGTAGACCGCGCTACTCCGCAGCAAACCATACTGGGGGCGGATGACAGCCGGATCCGTCTCACTGATGTTGAAGGTAAGATGACAGTGGCCAAGGGCGAATGGAATCATTTTTACTTTATGGGGAATATGCCGGATAACATGGGTTTTACGGACGACGGAAAACGCGTACGGTTTGATGTGTTTGGTAACCTGAAGGTGGAAAAACAGTCAGTGAAGCTCCAGAATGTATCATCAGGATTCGGCGGTCTGTCCATGCAGTATGACATGGCGAAACAACGCATGATGGGTTCTATGAATTTTGATAAACAGATCGGGTCCGTAAAGGTGAATGGTGGCGCCGAAATAGTGTTTGATAAATATGGTTATTATTTCATGGCTTCAGGTGCCATGCAGATGAGCAACCCGGCAGTGGAGGGTACCACCTTTATGATATTCGGCGATTACAACCACCTGCAAAGCGATCGGGTGGATGCAATAGAGGCCATGCTGAAACAATACAGTTACTACTACGAGAATCTCTCCGATCTGCCTCCGGGTTATGTAAAGATGAATAACATCAATGGTTTCTTCCTTGAAGCAGGTGCTGCCATCCCATTTCCTGGCCTGCCCAATTTTGATATCGACCTGGGCCTGGTGGAAGCCGAGTTGAATGTGCAGGTCGGTGGTGATGTGCGGGTTGGGATGCAGTTTGGCGACGCCGACATGTATAATATGGGAATGGGTGTGTTTGTAAAAGCACGGTTCTCAGTGGGAGTGAGTTTTATCCATTTCTGTGGCGGTGTTGAATTATCAGGCAAGGGTGGGGTGGATATGGATGGCAGTTACTGGAGTAATGGTAACTACGACCTCGCAATAACGGGCTTCCTGAGTATCACCGGAATGGCCTGGGGCGGGGGTGGACTTGCGTGCGACGCCGAGTGTGACGGGATCTGTGGCAGGACCGAGGTATCGGGTACTGTGGGCCTTGAAGCAACCGGCCAGGTGAAACACAATGATTCCTCCTTCCGCATCCGGTTTGCCGCCAATAGTTTTCCACCTAAAAAAGATTAATGACTGCCGTTACGGCGATACATCAAACAGTTGAACATGAAAAAGAGTATGATAAAAATTACCTGGCTGGTAATCGTTTTGTTGGGTTCTGTCACAATGAAGGGTCAGACGGTTCTGACACACCTGGCAAAGGATGGCTACAAGGGAATCTTTGTACTGACGGGTGATCATATCCCAAAAGTAAATAGTGCCCTGACTGGTTATACAATCGAGCGCCGGGCAGTAGATGAAAAAGAGTTCAGGCTGGTAACAACGCTTAACGCCGTCACGAGCGTCGATGAATTCAGGGAAAAAGCCAATGCCTCTGTACACCTGCTGCCTTACAATACCAGTACCAGCCGGTTCAGGCTCGATTCCATCTGGAAAAAATCGCGCATCAAACAATCCCTGCTTGACCTCGGGGCCGTTGCGCATACGTTGCCAGTATTGGCCGGACTGAATATGATCTGGGTAGATAGCAACGTGCAGGAAGGGAAATCATACACCTACCGGGTAACTGGAATTGGTGAACGGTATCAGGTTGTTTCCATCCCGGTTGTATATACAACAAATGATACGCTTGCTGGTTTGTTATTTGAGCGTGGTATGTATAACCAGCCGCAACAGCGGATGGAATTATACTGGACAACTGCGGGAAAAGATAAACCGGTTTTTATTGAAGCATACCGGAGTGAAAATAACGGGGACTTCCGGAAAATAGATGCGGTGGTTTCGGTATTACCGGTGAAGGATACCCTGCAATACCTGGTAACGGATACCACGGCAAAAAAAGGCGGCTTGTATGAGTACTACGTGAAGGGTTATGATGAGTTTGGTAATGCCGGAAGGAATTCCGCTACCCAGGCGGTTGCTGCCCTGGATTATGTACAGATGATGTTACCCGAAATGGTGAGGTCGGCCCCGGACAGCCTTTCAAAGGGTATCCGCATATCCTGGGAACTGAAGGATGCATCCTATATTAAAATGCTGAGCCTGTACCGGAGTACAAATTCTGTTGATGGGTTCAGGCAGGTTGCGGTGTTATCGGTCGACAGTAAAGAATACGTCGACGAAGAAGTGCAGCCGGCAACGCCGTATTTCTATTATTTCGAAGCAGAATATAAAACACAGTCACGACCCAAGAGAAGCACTGCATTCGCCGCTTCCTTTTCCGATAGTACAGCGCCGGCTAATCCATCAGGTCTGGTTGCAACCGTGACAAAAGAGGGGATCCGGATTGACTGGGAATATGCGCCAGCTAATACCAGGGGCTTCTGGCTGTACCGCTCGGAGCGTGGTGCACCGTTACAGCTTGTCAGCAAGCTGATTTCTTCGGATAGCTCTTCCCCATTGTACAGTTTCACTGACACCGATAGCCTGCTCAGTGGCGGCAGGTACTATCAATACGCGCTGAAAGCTTATTCAACCAGTCACATCGAAAGCGGCTTTTCAGACACGGTGGTGGCCAGGCCCATGAAAAATACACCGGTGCCCCGATCGCCCATGAAGGTAACGGTAACATCAAGCGATGACAAGGTATTTGTGTTCTGGGATGATGTATCCGCCTACGACCGGGATGTTGCAGGGTACCTGCTGTTGAGAAGCAAAAGAAACCCGGGTACTAAGGGGGCATTTACCACTGATACGATAACCTGTAGTTCGAATATGTATACCGACAGCCTTTCAGAAGCAGATGGTCTGGTGCGGTACAGCGTGATCACTCAATCCGTTTTTGGAACGGCGAGTGTGGCTTCGGGATGGTTTTCGCTTCATACAAATCCCATCCGCCCGGTACCGCCTTCTTCTGTTCGTGTGAATCCCGTTAAAACAGGAATTCACCTTAACTGGGAACCTGTCGCAAACCCCGGTCCTTCAAAGTATAATATCTATCGCTACGAGCGGGGAGCCCAGCCAGTGAAAGCAGGGACTGTAACAGGTGAAGAGTCGGTCTATATCGACGGGCAGGTTACGAAAGGGAAACACTATTTCTATTTTATCAGGACAGTTACTGCAACTGGTGCGGAGAGTGAACGCAGCAATGAAGCCGGAATTAATTTCTGATCAATATTAAAACTACCAAGATGAGAACTCTTCTTTTTCTGATCATTGCCAGCATGCTGCTGGCTTGCAATAAACAGGGTCCGATGGGAATAGAAGGGCCACAGGGTCCGGACGGTGAGCCTGGCAATGGCGGCAGTGGCGGCGGGTCCTCCAGCATAACAACTTACACAATTACGAAAGAAATTCAGTGGCGGGAAATCGACGGGTTGGATGGGTATGTGGTTTACCGCACTGGTCCGGACCAGAGTATCCTGCTGCCCGACTCGGTTGTTGATGCGGTAGACAACGGGCTGGTGCTGGTTTACCTTCGCTCGGTTGAAAACGACTGGTACAGGGTGCCGTTTGAAGCAGGCGACCAGCGAAACAACGACAAAGAATATTACAATTACTTTATGCGCGGTAACGAGCTTTTTATAGAAGCCAAAATTGACGAGTCCCTGGAGGAACCTTCTGTTGGTTTGATGGGATTAAAAGTAGTCATCGGTCCACCAACCCGGACGGGTACCATCGAATTTTCGGATTAACAGGTCTGGTAATTAATCAACATCTTTTCGTTATAAAAATAAATGTATGAAAAAAATAATCCTGGTTCTTTCCATGCTGATGGTAATGGAGGCATGTACAAAAGAAGGTGAACAAGGTCCGCCCGGTGCTGAAGGGCCCGCAGGTGAAACTGGTGAAGCTGGCACAGGAGGTGGGACCAGTGCGGATATTACGGGCCTGGTTACTGAATCATTAACTACTTACAAATGGGTGCTGAAGGGTACAACCGCTACGCTTGCGACTTATGAATTGCATTGGAGCCCTTCGGGTGAAACCTTTTCATCCGCCGATTTCAGAATAGATGTCGAACAGGCCCGGCAGGCCGGGGAGGGGGGAATGGTAGTTTATGCATTGAGCGGAGGGCTTGACTGGCACCAGCTTCCGTTTACCAGCACTAACTTCAGGGAGATGACTACGATCCGGTACGAACTGATCGGGGTGGACGTCGGAAACCCGGCTGTGAATGTGTTTGCCGATGTGGTAAAAAGAAGGCCCACCGAGGTGCCCGTTCCGGCCGTGGGATTCGATCGGCTCCGGGTTGTTATCCTTCCGGATATCACCACAGTTTCAGGCCCTTTCAATAAATAATAAAGTCAAAATGAAAAAAAACCTGACCGCCCAACTGATCGTTGTGATCGTTTCAATGTTTTTAGCATCCTGCCAGAAAGAGGGCCCCGATGGTCCTCCAGGTCCCGATGGTCCGCCAGGAAACCCTGGCCCACCCGGAAGCTCCTCCTCCGGCACGGGTATCCTTGCCTATGAACTCATCGAAGACCCGGACATTGACTATGCCTTGTTCCGGTGGGTAAAGCCGCCTTCCAGTCCCGCAGGTTACAATAATCTTGAAGCCCGCCTGAACCCGGACAAACCCTGGCAGTTCACTTTCACACTAACAGATGAGAAGAAAATCCTTGCCGGTGGAGCTGCACTGGTTTACCTCTACGGCTATCCAAACGCGGGCGGCGACGGTAAATGGCTGCAGATGCCGTACCAGTTCTTTAATACA
>SEAD01000210.1 GCA_004173355.1 Chitinophagaceae bacterium
CAGAAAAAGCAGTGGCAAGGATGAAAAAGGAGATGGAAAAAGCGGCCAGGGACCTCGATTTCATGGAAGCGGCCCGCCTGCGGGATGAGATGTTTATCCTGCAGAAAAAACTGGAGGACATGAAAAAATAGCGTCATGGATTTCTGAAAGGCTGCCCCCGGCAGATCTAAAACCGGTGATAATTCGTAGAACTACGACCGTCTGCCCTGTACTAGTGCCCGATTTAATCAATTTCAGCGGCGCAGGCTTGCATGAAGTAAAACGCATTTCTATCTTTACCCTGTTAGCAGAACGAATACAGAAATCCAAAATCCAGTCTCATGCAAACACGAGTAAGAAAAATCGCAAGCTTCTTTGCTTTCAACATTCTGTTCTTCGGGCTTTACCTGAACTTTATTGACAGGGACAGGACCGTGGGTGCCGCTGACCAGATCGGGCAACCTGCCGCTGCCTTCGGCGCCGCAGTACTGCACACCCACCTGGAAAAAAGCCCGGTTACTACTGTTGCCCTTATCAAATAAACAGACAGAACCATACCTGTGGCGGTCCGCATGGCCGACACCCGCGATGGCCAACCCAACATATCCAGCAGTCCCCGGTTTTACCCGGGGATTTCTGTTTTTCCCCTCCCCGGTCCGGATTCCGGGATTCGCTAACTTAGCGGGATGGCTAACAAAGTTTTTTTACTGGATGCGATGGCGCTCATTTTCCGCGCTTATTACGCCCTGATCCGCAGTCCCCGTCTGACCAACAAAGGCAAAAACACCAACGCACAGTTTGGTTTTACCAATACCCTGGTGGACCTGATCAACAAACAGAAACCCTCACATATGGCTGTGTGCTTTGATACGCATGCACCGACCGAACGCCACACCGACTTTGCCGATTATAAAGCAAACCGCCAGGAAGCGCCGGAAGACATCCTGGCCGCAGTACCCGATATCAAAAAAATCATCGAAGCCTTCAACATCCCCTGTATCGAACTCGACGGGTTTGAAGCTGATGATGTGATCGGAACCCTGAGTGTGCAGGCCGAAAAAGAAGGCTTTGAAGTCTATATGGTCACCCCCGACAAAGACTACGGCCAGCTGGTCAGCGGGAAAGTGAAAATCTACAAACCCGGTTACCAGGGCGGGGATGTGGAGATCATGGGACCGGAAGAAGTCTGCGCCAAATGGAATATCAAAAATGTATCACAGGTGATCGACATTCTCGGCTTGATGGGTGATGCCGTGGATAATATCCCGGGCATCGCTGGCGTGGGTGAAAAAACAGCCGCAAAACTCATTGCCGAATACGGGACCCTGGAAAACGTGCTCGAGAACGCAGATAAAATCAAGGGTGCCCTCGGGGAAAAAGTAAGGAAGGGGAAAGATGATGCACTGATGTCAAAAAAACTGGCAACCATTATCATTGACGTGCCGGTCAGTTTCCACGCGGAAAACTTCCGGATCAAAGAACCAAACAAGGAAAAACTGAACGAAGTATTTGCGGAACTTGAATTCAAATCACTTGGGAAACGGATCCTCGGTGAAGAATTTGCCGGCGCAAAAACAGCTCCCGAGATGGTACAGACCGACCTCTTCGGAAATGTGATTGAACCCACAGCAAAAGAATCCAGGGCAGCAAAAGCAACTGCTGCAATCAGCGAAGAACTGGCACAGGTAGCCGTGGCTGATAAAAATATTTCCAACACGCCGCATGAATACAAAATGGTACAGGGTGACGAAGCCCTGGCCGGACTGGTCAGCATCCTGCGCGCACACAAGGAAATCAGTTTCGATACGGAAACCACCGGCATCGATGCCAACACTGCCGAACTCGTCGGACTCAGCTTTTCGGTCAGACCCGGTGAAGCCTACTACATCCCCGTACCGACCGACCGGCCGGGTGTGGACGCCATCCTCGCCCATTTCAAAGACCTCTTCGCTGAACCCGACCGTACCTGGATCGGACAGAATACCAAGTACGACCTGCTCATCCTTAAATGGTATGGCATCAGCATCAGGGGACAACTCTTCGATACCATGCTCGCCCATTACGTTATCGAGCCGGATGGTAAACGCAGCATGGACCTCCTCAGCTCCAAATTCCTCGGATATGAGCCCGTACCCATCGAGGAACTCATTGGGAAAAAAGGAAAATCGCAGGGAACCATGCGGGATGTTGAACTGGACAAGATCACCGAGTATGCAGGCGAAGACGCAGATATCACCCTGCAGCTGAAACAGGTTTTCGAACCATTGCTTGGCACCCGTGAAGTCACAAAAGTGTTCTCCGAAGTGGAAAACCCGCTGGTAAAAGTATTGGTGGATATGGAATTCGAAGGAGTACGGATCGACCAGGGATTCCTGAATGACTACAGTACCGCCCTCGAAAAGGAAGCAAAGATCGCAGAGGAAAGTGTATACGAACAGGCAGGGCTGCGGTTCAACCTGGCTTCACCCAAACAACTGGGGGAAGTCCTTTTTGACAAACTGCAGCTGGACCCATCCGCCAAAAAAACCAAAACCGGCCAGTACCAGACCGGTGAGGATGTATTGCTCAAACTCGCAGCCAAAGGGCATTCCATCGTGGATAATATCCTTGCATTCCGGGAACTGACCAAACTGAAATCAACCTATGTGGATGCGTTGCCGCAACTGATCAACCCGAAAACCGGACGCGTGCACACCACTTATGGCCAGGCAGTAGCAGTGACCGGCCGGCTTGCAAGCAATAACCCCAACCTCCAGAACATCCCGGTCCGCACCGAACGCGGCCGCGAAATCCGGAAGGCATTTATCCCGAGGGACTCGAACCATATTTTACTGTCAGCTGACTATTCACAGATCGAACTTCGGATCGTTGCTTCCATTAGTGGTGATCCTAATATGTGCGCTGCATTCCGTGCTGGCACTGACATCCATACGGCTACTGCCTCAAAAGTTTACAACGTCGCGGAAGATGCAGTGACAAAAGAAATGCGGTACAAAGCAAAATCCGTGAATTTCGGTATCATTTATGGACAGGGAGCGTTCGGTCTGGCAGACAACCTGGGGATCTCCAGGACCGAAGCAAAAGAGATCATCGACAACTATAAAAAACAGTTCCCGGGTATCCAGTCATACATGGATAACATGATCAATTATGCCCGCGAACATGGATACGTGGAGACACTGATGGGCAGGAAAAGATGGCTGAAAGACATAAATTCCGCTAATTTCACGGTAAGGGGCTTTGCCGAAAGGAACGCCATCAACTCCCCGATACAGGGAACTGCCGCCGACATGATCAAGCTTGCCATGCAGAAAGTATATGCGGCCATGAAAAAGGAAAAGATGAAAAGCCGGATGATCCTGCAGGTGCATGATGAACTGCTGTTCGATGCACTGAAGGATGAAGCAGCCGAGCTCCGCCCGCTGATCCTTGAAAACATGCAGACCGCAATGATCCTTCCCCACGATGTACCCGTCATCGCAGAATGCGGTCAGGGTGACAACTGGCTGGAAGCACACTAGGTTTATTAAACACGACGTTTTACCATAATGAATCCCCCGGGAAATGATAAAAAACCGGACGGGCACACTACCGTCCTGCAGACAGCTGGGTTCGACTGGACCCTGCTGCTTGATGCGGGCAAACACGCCATGTTCCTGATCGACCGGGATTTTTACCTGCTCCACATGAACGGACCAGCCCAGGCGCTGCTGTCATTCCCGTCAACCGGTACCAGGCAGCCCCGTGCTTATTTTCCGGACCTGCTTCCGGAAGAACGTCGCGACAAAGCCCTGGTAGTCCTGGGTGAGGTCCTCAACGGCCGCGAGATGGGATATGAAACCTCACACCTGCCCGACAGCTCCGGCTTCCGCTGGTATGAACTCAACTACCGTCCACTCCCGAATGCCCTCGGCACTATTGACCATATACTTATTACAGCGAGCGATATCACCGAATTCAAGAACAACCTGGCCGCACTCAACCGCAGTGAACAACGATGGAAATTTGTGGTCGAAGGCGACGGTAACGGCGTCTGGGAAATCAACCCGCTGACCCGCGAAACCTATTTCTCGCCCTTTTATAAAAGTATGCTGGGTTATACGGAAGAAGACTTTCCCAGCACCGCCATGCAATGGCATGACCTCATCCACCCCGACGACTACCAGAAAATCACCGGCATCGATGCCCTCTATGAGAAAAAAGTAATCCAGCACCATTCGATCGAATACCGCATCCGCCGCAAAACCGGCGACTATGCCTGGGTACTGAACCGGGGAATGGTGATGGAAAAACTGGGTGACGGACGGCCGCTGAAAATTGCCGGCACCCAGAAAGATATCAGCAATACCAAAGACGCCGAGGAAGCACTCCGCCAGAGCGAAGAACGCTATTCACAGATGATAGACGGCATAGAGGACTATGCCATCATGATGCTCGATCCGTCAGGCAGGGTGCTCAACTGGAACAAAGGCGCGGAAAAAATCAAGGGATATAAACCCTGGGAAATTATCGGTAAAAGTTTCCATGTGTTTTACCGGCAGCAGGACATAGATGCTGGGGTACCACAATCCTTGCTGGCAAAGGCTTTCAGCACCGGCAAAGCTTCCAATGAAGGATGGCGGCTGAAAAAAGACGGTACCCGGTTCTGGGCAAGCGTTACCATGACCCAGGTAAAAGACCGTGATGGAAACCTCATCGGCTTTTCCAAAATCACCCGTGACCTGACCGATACGAAAATCGCAGCAGACCGGCTGACCAAAAGCGAATTCCAGTTCAGCTCATTTATGGCACATACCCCGACCATGAACTGGATCATCGATGAAAATGCCGTGTTCCGTTACCTCAACGATTCATACATGAAGGCCTTCCGACTCACACCGGAACATATCGGGAAAAGTATCTATGAAATTTTCCCCGTACAGATCTGCGATGAGTTTGTGGCAAACAACTGGAAAGTATGGATCTCGGGAAAGGCGCTTGAAACCTATGAGGAAGGCGTCGGACCCGATGGGCATAAACAGTTCTACCATACCTATAAGTTCCCGCTGCCGGAGGAGAACGGAATCAAACTGCTTGGTGGCGTTTCCCTTGACCTCACCCAGCAACGAATACTCGAAAGCGAACTTGCGTCGGAAGAAGATAAACGCAAACGCGAAGTGATCGTGGCCATTATCGAAGCACAGGAAAAAGAACGGAAAAATATTGCATACGAACTGCATGACAATGTCAACCAGATTCTCACCTCCTCGCGACTGATGCTGGAAGTAGCGGCAGAGAAACCTGATTCATACAACAAGTTCGTCAACAACAGCCTGGTCTACCTGCAATCGGCCATCCAGGAAGTACGCCGCATAAGCCATAGCCTTACACCCGGAACACTCAGCGATATCGGGCTTGAACAGGCCATTGAGGAAGTAATCAACGATGTCAATAAATCCGGACAACTGGCCGTACTTTATAAAAAACGCATCCTGCATTCCACCACCGGGATTGCCGCAGGGATCCAGCTGACAATGCTGCGTGTGGTGCAGGAACAGCTGCGCAATATCATCAAACATTCCGAATCGGAAACCGCAAC
>SEAD01000073.1 GCA_004173355.1 Chitinophagaceae bacterium
GTCCATGTTTGGTCACGATCCGTTCGATGTCCTGTTCCGTTACCGACTTTGCTCCCTTTACAATAGCGAGGATCGTTTGCTCATCAGGTTCAAGCTCCGGGAACCGGTTATTGATTTCTTCAAAAAGACTTGGAGGTGCGGCCGGCACTAACGGCGCTTCGTTCTGAATCACTGGTTCAGGGGTAGCCGGCTCAACCGGCGGCGGGATCTCCGGAACCGGATCCACCGGAATCACCGGGGGAACATAATCCAGCACTCGATCAACCAGCTCCTGTTTCGAACCTGATAGCGGCAGGGAGAAGCGGCGACAAAGTTGCACCAGGTCTTCTTTGCGGAGATGGTTAAACACCGAGCGCTCGGACCATGGGCTTTCCATAATTCTTTTCACTTTGTCTTCCTTGGAACCACTGGTGGTAAGATGACTCTGGTAAAGGATATCATACAGCTGCTGCCCGGTTAGGGTAAAGAGAACGCGCGAATAAGTATCGGCGTTCATTTCCCTTAGCTCCGGTTCAGTTGGGATAAATGAAACAGGCTCCTGTGGCTGATCCACTTTAAGATCGCGGTTTTCCTCATAAAACTGGATGATGTTGGCGATTACGGCGTTTTTCTGACCACCGACCGGGATCCCCTCCTGCCGGCAGAATTCCCGCAGGGTTTCCAGATGCAATAAACCCAGGAGATCTGTAGGCGGAACGAGCGTATTCACCAATCGGTCGACCAGAATCTCCTTGGTGCCGGTTGGACTGACCTTATAAAAGGTCAGTGGGACAGCCAGTTCTTCCTTACCCAGGCGGTTGAGCATCCGGCGGAGCGAATTGTCCATCAGTTCGATGCCAAAGGTCTTCCGGATCTGTACCGCCACTTCCTCTGCAATAATGTATTTGTTTTCAAATGCGAGGATGATCCCGCTGCTCAGCAGGATATTCCGGGCGAGATAGTATTCCTGATCGATATCCCACAAGCTGATGATGGAAGGGTCGTGCATCAGGGCGAAATGTTCCTGGTCATAGATGCACAGTTCATCTTTAACCAGTTCGAGGATATGCGCCTCGCTTTTATCAACGATGCCATCGTTTTCCCAGGCGCGTTTGAGGATTTTGGTGTAGAGTTCAATGGAGCGTTCTTCCCCGTGTTTATTCTGCCCCGCCCGGCTGGATAAATCGTTGACATATGCGAGGACTGCCTCACGGAACCCTTCCACCGATACGCCGTGATCCGGGGCTTGCAGGATCAGGTTGAGTATGGCATACATCGGTGGACGACCGTACTGGATTTTGCTGGAGATGTAAGACTGCGAGGTCAGCGCCCCGATAATTTCCTGGACGATGACCGGTTGCGGGAGGCGAAGATTCACCACTTCGTCCACCTTATCTGCGGAAATCTGATCAAGAACGACGGTGTCGTAGGATTCAAGAATGGCTTGCAGTTTCATTGATGTCGGTTGAAGATTGGAACGGTTTGAAGGGGAAGGTAGGGATTTGAGGGAGGTGGGGGGTTACGGGAAACCGTAATGATGTAAATTTTCTTAATGAGTTTATGAGATCTATTTTCAAGTGATTTAGCCAGTGTTTCAGTTTAGATCCTACACATAAAAGACTTGAGCTTGCATACACGGATTCTTGTTTCTATCTTAACTACTGTGATTCATCCGTTAAACCATACGAAGAAAGCTCAAACCAAAAGCCGGCCGTCATTAAATCCCGATTCATTTAGGAAGGGTCTTGAGTTTGAAAAATATGTAATTGGATTGTTTAACAAGGAGAACTTCAAACTTATTAAACATCGTGAGGCTAAGATAATGGAAGGTCGCCTGCTCACAGCCGATCTGGCATATCCAGACCTAGAAATGATCTTTGGAAAATACAGCAAACACCCATTTGCTGTTGAGTGTAAATGGAGAAAATCTTTCCAAGAAGGCAAAATTAACCTTGCCACAGACTTTCAAATCCATTCCTATATTAATTTCGAAAAAGCCTATCATATTCCCGTTTTTATTGCGATTGGCATTGGAGGACTTCCCAGTAGTCCAGAATGCCTGTTTGTGACTCCACTACGAAATATCGAAAATATGACTGAAGTGTATGAGACTGACTTGATCCCGTACAAAAAGGAAATTGGCAGAAGGCTATTTTACCACCCAGTGCAGATGAAGCTGTTTTAGGTTTTGAATGATAGCAGTACGCGGAAGATCATTGCCATGTCAAAAGAGGGCACTATAACTTAATATAAATTACAATATGCAGGCAATCGTCATTCGTGATATCGAGCTCTACTCTGACGGTGGAGCCGAACCAAACCCGGGTAAAGGTGGTTACGGAGTAATCCTCAGCTATAAGGGAATCAAAAAAGAATTCAGCCAGGGCTACCAGTTTACAACAAATAACCGAATGGAATTGATGGGGGTAATACACGGGCTCGAAAAACTCAAGACCAGATCACGTGTGATCGTTTATAGCGATTCCCAGTATGTTATCAACGGTATCGAAAAAGGCTGGGCACGCAAATGGAAGATTAAAGGTTGGTTCCGAACTCGCACAGAAAAAGCCAGCAATTACGATCTATGGGGAAGGCTTTTGGACAATATCGATGTTCATGAAAAAGTCAACTTCCAGTGGGTGAAGGGGCACGCGGGCCACCCAGAAAACGAGCGCTGCGATGAACTGGCAATGATGGCCTTATCTGGAGAAGAGTTAATTGTGGATGAAGGCTACGTTTCAAATCTCGACTTGACAACAGAAAACAAAGACCTAGACGGGATGCCAAGCCGTACTTCTACGAAAAGCAAGGTCAAAGTCACAGCTGCAGGTGATCCTTGCCGGAAATGCAACACTAATGTTGTGAAGAAATCGGCCAAAAAGAAGGAACCGAAACCAGGTCAGAATTACTATTTCGAGTATTACCTTCATTGCCCTGGTTGCAAAACGTTGTATATGGTGGAGGATGCTAAAAGGCTATTGAACCAAGAGGACAACAACCTTTTTACCTAGGTAAAGAATTCCTCACCATTTCGTTCTAAGCTGAACAATCGTCATCCAATATTTGCTTCGTATGCACACTCCAGCATCCAGCGTTGCATCTCACTCCGTATTTAGTTATTCCAGGTTTATTGATTTGAAGGCAGTTAATGCAAAAAGGTTGACCAAATTCCAAGTACTCAGGCTAGCGTTAAAAAAGCAGTCGAACATGAGGAAAGAACCATGGTTAAAGCACTTTAAGGCCTCAATTTGCAGGTACAGATCGGTTCGAATATGAAAAGTAATTAAAACAGTCCCTGGCGGAGATTAGGTGAAAGTCCTATAGTCGCAACTTCGAGTGCCGCTCTGTACCACTGTCAGGGTTATTTTTTCATACCATGCGAAAATTAAAAGTGCAAAGAAATGAAACGAACATTTACCGACGTACGCTGAGCGTGTATACAAAGTTTCGAAGTAACCGCTATGATTACAAGCGAGTTCCAGAAATCAGACTTTGCGGTAACTGGGTTGAAAAATTGGGATTTAAAGAGGGGGAACTAATTGACATCACCGCAGAACACGGGACAATCAAAATCTCGCTTTTTTGAATGGGACGGTAATTAGACGACGCATCACTAGATCGCCTCGGAGTCATTCCCGTGGCGATTTTTTACAACCCTCAATTGCAGCTGCGAACCATTGAAAGTAGCTTCAGGGCCGATTTTTATGTCAAAGTCATCCTAAAAGATTTTTAAAAGAATCCTAACTAAGCAGAAACGCCTGTAATATAATCGTACAACTCCTCACGCACAGGTCTTTCCAGTTTAAATTTAATAGACACTACAGGAATAGACGCACCTTCATCACCAGGCATATAAGTTTGAGCAAATGATTCGCCGTCAGGAACAATGTCCCCCAGGTAATAATGCTCCTCCTCCTTTTTATTTTCCTTTTTTACAAACAAGCATATCCGCATGTTAATATTAGATTTTAACACCTGAATTTCGGGACTATTCAACGTCCTATTCGATTTTGACATCCATTGAAACTCATTCCTATTTAAAAATCGGTCAGCATATTTGGTGGTGTTAGAAATATCGTCGCTTTTGTGATACGTAACAAATATTGCAAATGCTTGTTTCGCGATGTCATAAACGTATCCTCCGACATTCAAACCAACAGGATTTACTGGCCAATCAAGTATACGAAGAGCATCCTTCCGAGAGTATCTATTATACAAGACGAAGCCGTCAACGAATTTTTCCGAGAGTAATTGCCTCTTGAACGTCTGGATAGAAAACTCCGAATTGTCAAGCAACGAATCCTTTGCCAATGGGTTAGAAACCAATTTAAGCATATCTGGGCCAGGAACTAGAGTTCCATTTTCAATTCGAACAAAGTCTATGTCATTGGCCTCTTTAATAGTCACATTCTTATCTCCAGATCTAACGGTGACGAATTCTAGATTCAAATTTTTTCTGATGGATTGCAAATCTGCAACTCGAGTTCCAGACACCCCCACTTCCTCCAGAAGACGGTTCAAAATTTGATTGTCAACATTGTTACCAACCAAAAGCTCCTTCAATACGACCGAATCTTGAACCCGTTTACCATTATTGACTTCGATCGCTATACTCTGCAAGAGTGTTTGAGTCTTCTTATCCAATACTTCAAGCTCTGGCTCAACCAGGAGAAGAAAATTGTAGTATGACTTCGAGTATAACACAAATGTAAAAGGATCACGAGAATCATGATTCAAAAAATCAATCATGAAAGGAGACCTCCCTAGCTGAAACTTAAGCAAATTATAATCCTTGAACAGGTCTTTTCTCAAACGAAAGTTGGAATTTTGAATTGAACTAAAAATTCGTTCTTTTGAAATTTGATCAAAATCCACTGTTGAAGATCCAGGCAAAAATTCACTACCAGCCGATAGAAGCCGGCGAAGGCTTTCTTTATTGTAAGACTTGTCGCCATACAAAGCGATAGGAATAATAAAATTATTCTGATAATTTCCAATAAAATCCAAAACAGTCAAATAAGATTTACCAAGCGTCTTTCGCAACCCCCGCCCTAGTTGTTGGATATACACGATCGCAGATTCAGTTGGCCTGAGTAAAATCACTTGGTTTACGGCGGGGATATCAATTCCCTCGTTAAATATATCCACTGTGAAAATATAATCAAGCTTGTCGTCGATATCACAACTCTCCAATTTCTGAATCGCCGCAGTCCTTTGGCCCTCCGTGCTAGTGCTGCTTAGGGCCACAGTCTTGTATCCAAACTCCTCAAATTTTCGAGCCAAAGTTTGGCTTTCATCGGTTGAGCTACAAAAAACAAGACCTCGAATTACACCAGAGTCAGTACCATAAAAACGAGCCTTCTCAATGATGTGACTTACGCGCTCCACAGCCACAAGTTGATTGAATTGTGCAGCGTTGTCAATTATTTCGCCATCCACTGAAAGATCTGTAATGCCATAATAATGGAAAGGCACCAACATTTCCTCCTCCAAAGCCTTATTAAGTCGGATTTCATATGCAATATTGTGGTCAAAGAGCTTGAAAATATCAACCCCGTCTGTCCTTTCCGGTGTGGCAGTCATTCCTAAAAGAAACTTAGGTTTAAAATAGCCCAACACACCATCATAAGAATGCGCAGCAGCTCGATGAGTTTCGTCAACTACAATATAATCAAAATGATCAGGGGCAAATTGTTGGTAATGCTCCGCCCGTGACATTGTCTGAATAGTGCAAAACACAAAATCGTGCTGGCCTTCTCTGCTTTGCCCCGAATACAACCCCATGCTATATCGATCGCCAAATATTTTGAGGTAAGTCTGTCTAGCAGCTTCAGCAATATTTGTGCGGTGGACAATAAATAACATTGTTTTTGAACCCGAATTCAACACATCGAAGGCTGACAAAAAGGTTTTTCCGGTTCCCGTCGCTGAAATTAACAGCGCTTTATTGTTACCAGCCAGCCTTAGCTCATTGATATTTGCTAACGCCTCAACTTGCATTTTGTTAGGCTCAATTCGTGAAGTAAACAGGCCCGCATCAGTTGCCATTGCAACCCTTGTCGATTCAAACCCCCGGTAGTATTCCCGATATTGCTCTAAGAATTCCTCGTCTACTTCAACCGCCCCATCAAATTCACGCCCAAATTCATCAAGTGCGCGGCTAACAATTTCACTTTCAATTGATGCAGACACCTTTAAGTTCCATTCTGTATTAGTTGAAAGTGCGCTGGCCGTTAAATTACTACTCCCCACTATCAAATTGTAAATCCCAGAATACAGAAATAAATAACCTTTCGCATGGAAACTCCTATTCTGAGATATTTTAAGCTCAATATTTGAGAATTGAAGAAGGCGAGCCATGGCCTCTGGTTGAGTGAATCCTAAATAATCAGAAACCAAAATTTTCCCTCTTTTGCCCATGTCTCGAAACTCCTCAAGAGCACTAATAATAGACGCAACGCCGCTCGTTGTCAAAAAGGCCACCGATATCCAAAATGACTCACACTCTTTTATTTCCTTAGTTAACGAGGTTAAAACTTTCTTCTGCCGCAACTTATCATTGAGGAGTAACTGGGGGCGATAAGCTTCAGAAGATTGATGTAAAACATCAATAAATCCAGTAGTAATACTATCTCTGAGGTAATGAATTGGCTGCATTTAAGTCAATAAGTTTGTTCAAAATGGGAATGTCGGCGGCGGCCCAATCAAGATCTTGCATCCTATTAATCGGAAGCCACTTAAAATCAATATGCTCGGAAAGCTGCAAGTCTTGATCATCTGCAAAACACAAATAAGTATGCATGAGAATCTCAAAATCTGGATAGTCATGATCAACAGTAATGAGTTTAGGTCCAACAACAATACTTTTGTTTAACTCCTCCTTAATCTCACGAAGTAAAGCTGACTCCTCAGATTCATCAGCTTCAATCTTTCCCCCAGGAAATTCATATTTTCTAGAGATGTACTCAAATTTACTTTCCCCTCGTTGCACACATAAAAAAAGATCCCTGTACTGTATAACTGCTGCGACCACGTTAACAATCTTCATTGAAAATTAATTTCGTATAACTTAAAACTTCAGCTAAAAAAATCCTAGTGTCTCGATGAAAATATGAAAAATGTTGGAATTGAACGCTTTGTATACCAAAATAAAGACATGTCAAGCTTCAAGTGTTTCAATCGTTTCTTCAAGATAAAGCGTTCTTAACATTGTGAGTTTACGGGATCCCGTATCATCAGTGTTCCAGACCGATAATTTGGCAAGAGGTGACGCCGGCAACGACTTTGTACTGGCGGCATCATAAAAACAGTAACAAGAAGCCGTTTCAGTGTAACGTCAACCTGGTTTTTTTCGATCTTCCCATCGGCATACAGCAAAACTAAAATCCCTCTGTACCTTTATACACCATGACCCACTCCCCTCTCACCACCACAAAAATCCAGCTTTACTTCGCTGCGAATCATTTATTCAGCCTGGGGAAATCACATCCCCAGATCGTGGAGGCGCTGTCTGAATTTGAACCGGACCAGGATCTTCTCAAATCAGTTGTTGATGCAGCCATGACAGACCGTTGGAGAACAATTCTCAATGAAGCACAACGCCTGACGGCGGAAGGAAAGAATTTTCAGGAAATTGTTGAAGCGGTGCAACCGATCGAATCAGATCCGGAAATTGTCGACTTTGTCTGCAACGCCTGGTACAGGGTGCAGGCAGTATACGCTGAACACAGCATTGAATCGGGAACAAATATCATGGAAGGATCAAAATGGACCATCATATCCGCCCTGGGCCTGGCTTTTGTCTTTGGAGTAAACGCTTCAATTTTCTCAAAAGTCATATGGAGCGTTTCCTTTCTGGGCGCATTGGTGACCTGGATTTATGGACTCAGACAGAAAAGGGTCTCTGCTGAACTAAAGCAAGTGCTGGAAGGGGATTATATGCGTTACAAGAACCTCATATAGATTGATCGCACTGGTATCTTTACCGAAACCCAAATTTGCCCGGAAATCCTCCCGGTCAGCAAAAAATAGCAAACATGCCATACCCACCTGCCTATCATTCAGGCTTCTCCAGCCTTATCCATTTAAGTTGCCCCAGGTTCTGGTAGCGAATATTCCCATTTTCATCCGATACAAACTCGTACCCAACCGTATAAGCCCCCCTGCCAGCACCTTTAAACCGCAGGTTTCCCGACCCCGAAAGCGGCGTGCGGGGAACTACACCAGCCAGGTAACTGGAAAACAACTGCACGTCCTCTACCTGAACGCGATTACTATCGCCTCCGCCTTCGAGTTTGTACAACCCTTCGAATCGTTGTAAACCAGAATCCGGTCTGGCCGCAAAAACAGGCATAAGGAGTTCCGAAAAATACCGGTTAAACCGCGAGAAATCCATCTCAGATGTATTGGTAAGTATCACCCATCTAATCTTCATTTCAGGATTAAACACCATGATGCAACGATAGCCAAGCACCGCACCTTCATGGAATACAAAAGGATAGTCGGGTTTCCAGCCAATGCGGAAACTCGCCATCATAGCCCGGTTAACATCAGATAAAATAACATTCGCTCATGGCTTGAAAAGCTCCTTACATCACCAAAATCCTGACAACCGTCCGTCTCCCATTCAACATCGCCTGTACAAACATGTAACCTCTCGGGGTGCTGGCTGGTAACGCAAAACGGATCTCAGCCGTGCCTGGCACAATGTCAACAGTTGTTTGCCGGAATGGCATTCCACTAGCTGACAGCAACTGGACATGCAGGGTACCGGTCTCATTTGTATCAAAAGAGATTCGCACGATATTGTCAGTTACCGGGTTTCCCATAACCGAAATGCCCTGCAGACTGTCGACCGGTACTGGTGGTGGGGGTGTTACAATAGTATCGCGTGCCTTGGTACGGAAAACAACAAAGCGGTCGTCTGAAAGGTACCTGTAATCATTACCCGCACTGTTATACTCAATAACAGCCACGGCGTATTGAGTGCCTGGCTTAAGCCCGGTCACAACGACACTGCCCCTGCCCGCCTGCACTACAAACGAGCCTGGAGCGATCTGGTATCCTGTCCCGAAGCTTGCATTGGCTGCATATTGCTGGTTATCGACGGGTAAAGCAGGGCCTGCATTTCCTTCACGAACAATTACCAGCGCGCCTGAGCCGTTCCCCGAAGTGTAGGAAATATTTGCAGAAGTTGTATCGATATCCAAAACCACGATCGTGTCAGCCTTTACATCCGGACGGCTAATCGTTGTAGTAAACGTATGAACCGGGTTGCCATTCAACAGGTATCTTACTAATTCGCCGTTGGTATTGTATTCTACCACACTTACGGTGTACTGCGTGTTTGGCGTAAGGCCGCCTACCTTCATCACCGCGGTATCACCAACAGCAAAAGTCAGGCTGTCTACCCGGCCGCCCTGTCCATACACAGTGTCAGTTGTATAGATGCTGTCCTCGGCCGGAAAACGGCTGATAACATTGCCTTTACTTACGATCACCAGCCGGCGCAAACCATTACCTGCCGAAGCGGTAACCAGCGCAGATGATTCGTCAATTTCCGAGACCGATAAACCAGATGCTGCCTCTGTGGGCGCGATCACTGCCGGCGGAAAAGCATTGGTGCGGAAATAATTCGGATTCTCCCATCCTGTATTAAGATAACTCACCCGGGCACCATCCGCATTGTATTCAGACACACTAAACACATAGCGCGAGTCGCTTTGAAGCCCTGTTATCAGTACTGAGCTGCCCGTATCCGAAATCACATAGGTCTGGTTTCCGATATCGCTGCCAAGACCAAATGCCGCATTGGCCTGGTAAAATGTATTGGCAGCAGGTTGAGCGGGTAATGTATCTTTTCGCATATAAAGAATCCGGGAATCACCGGATCCGGGAGTAAAACTGATTCGTACAGATGAGGTAGTAACCTCTGTGACCTGGAAGTTACTGGCAGCGACAACAGGAGCGGAAACGCCTGTTCTTACATTAATCTTTTTCGTCGTGTCGTAACCATAACTTGTACCTGATCCCATACCATTAAACTCATACACAAACACGGTATAATTTGTTCGCATGGTCAATCCCGTTATCTCGACAGGTGTCCCAAATGAAGCGGCGTATACGCCGGCTCCAAGCAAAGAGCCCTCGCCGAATACACTATTGGGTGAATAAACGGAGTCTGGGTTCGGGTGTGAACCACCCCCGTTGCCTTGTCGTACGGTCACCAGTCGTGCCGTTCCATTCCCGGGATTGGCATTGAACCTGAAACTGGTCGGCTGGATGTCCGAAACCTGCAGGTTGGAAGCGGACTGTGTCGGAGGCGAGAACCTTGTACGCACAACCTTGACGGTTGATCCGGCCTGGAAATAATTTGTACCATTACCTGTGCCGTTGTACTCGAATACGCCAACCGAATATTCTGTATTCGGTTCAAGATTATACACCTGAACAGTAGTACCACTCGTGCCCACTACATACGACAGGTTCCCGAGATTACTACCCAGACCAAACTGTGAATACGCGAGATAGGTGGACCCATCAACTGGTTGAGCAGTCAGGGTGTTCCCCTTCCTGATTACTACGAGCCTGTTCTCCCCGTCTCCCGGTGCAATATCCACCTGGATATATCGATCCCTGGTGGAAAAACTGAAATTGGCTGAAACTGTTGGCTCATTCGCCAGGGGCCGGTTTGCGTCTCCTGATCCGGTACCGGCTGAAACGTTGAACTGGCTGCTGATGAACAGGACAACCAGGGCGAAAATGCTGGGTAATTTCATAGTATATTGGTGAATTGCTGCGAAAAATACAATGCGTTTTGTAAAAAAACGACTACTCGCAGGGGAAACTCAGGCCCGGCATCATGTTGATCCATGACCCGTAAGTATTAGTCCTTATTGACTTGGCGATAAACAAACCGTTCATTTGCAGTGCTTTTTATCCTCTAATCCATTTCCGAATGACACCACCCAAACTCGCGGGACAACTAGTCCTCGCCATCCTCCTGTCCCTCCCACTCAGCTTATTTGCCCAGTCGCCCGAAATCAGCATCCACACCGGAATTCCCGTGACCAATACTTCTGGCAGGGGCGTAGCCTATGGGGGTGGCGTGTATATTACGATTATAGAAAAGTTCATTTATAAATCCACCGATGGGGAAAAATGGACCAAGGTTAAAGATGCGGGTATCCCCGACCAGCAATTATATACTCCCGTGTTCGGTAATGGCCTTTTTGTAGTCGGAGGTGAGGGCGGTGTACTGATTACCTCCCCTGATGGCGAGCACTGGACCAGCCGTAACTCCAATACAAGCAACCGGCTGGTATGGTCAAGCTTCCTGAATGGCCATTTTTTTATCTCCGGGATTTCGGGTACACTGGTGCGCTCAACCGATGGCATCACGTGGACAACCATCACGGTAAACGGTTCACTTGGTCGCGACCTCATCAATGTGGTTTATGGCAACGGACTTTACGCCGTAGCAGCCAACACCGATGGTGGCGGGGTGTTTTATTCTGCCACCGGCAATTCGAATTCGTGGACAAAAGCAACCACACCCTATATTACCACGATCAACAAGCTGGTCTACCTAAAGGACCGGTTTTTTATATTTTATTCTAATTACCGGGTGTCGTCTTCTGCAACCGGTACCACTTTTACAGAACAAACATCATCCATGACCCAGACGATGCCCGAAGGCAACATCGTAGGCTGGGGTGCAAGCAACCAGATCTTCAGCGGCATTTATGATGGAACCAGGTTTCTATTCTTCGGATCAGGACAATACTACGCCGGTTATGGTACCGTATGGACATCCACCGATGGAATCAACCTGAAACAGGAACTGAAAACAGCCTTTATGGTGCCTCACCATGCGGCATTCCTGAACGGAAAATATTTCCAGTCCGGTAACGAAGGCGTTGTGGTGTCGAACGATGGCATTAACTACCGTCATCCGGCGGGTAACTATCTCGGGCTGGCAACCAATGGTTCCAGCTATGTGGCGGTTGGTTTGATTGGTAACGTTGGAAATATTTTCACCTCATCGGATTTCTCAACCTGGCAAAGCCGGACTCCATCACAGCAGAAAAACCTCTCTGCCATTGTTTACAACGCTGATGCCTCGAAGTTTGTAGCTGCTGGTGAAAAAACAGTAACCCAATCCACCGATGAAGGAACTACCTGGACCACTATCGCCAGTCCTGATTACGAGTTCTATTCACTTGCCTATTCCGGATCGCGTTATGTGGCCTCGGGATATTCCCCTTTAGGTTCGCTTGGAGCACTGATAAGTTCGACCGATGGTATCACCTGGACCACAGTCAACACAATACCGAATTATTACATGAAAGTGAAAGTAGTGAATGGCCATTATTTCGCGGTGGGGTATGCCGATGTGACCTACGCAGGTGTCATCATGCATTCAACCGATGGAATTACATGGAATAATATCACCCCTTCCCTCCCGTTTCAGGTCAACTATTTTAACGATGTGGTTTTTGATGACACCAAATACCATTTCATGGGGATGGAATCAAATAACCCGGCAACTTTTGATGTCGATGAATTCTTTTCAGTCTCAACAACCACGCTGGCTGATCCAAATTCATACGGCAATAAGGGAACTATCACCGCTCCGCCTGAAGCAAACATCGGTGGCCTTTCCGGTGAAGGCGTGTTTGCCTGGAAAGATGGCAGGTTTGTGGGTTCGGCTTACGATGCGTACACCAATAATCCATATATCCTGACATCCAGTGATGGAGTGAGCTGGAATGCTACCGTGTCCAACGAACCCTTTTACATGAGCGGTATCGCCACCACCGGAAGCAGGTTTCTCTTGTCGGGATATAACGGAAGCACCGCCAGCGTGGATTTTACAAACAGCACACTACCCGTATATTTCAGCGGATTCACCGCGCGTCTGGAAGGTACGCAGGTAGTGCTGGACTGGCGGACCGCCACGGAAGAAAACAGCAATCGGTTTATTGTGCAGCATAGTACAAATGGGCGGGAATGGTCGGTCATCGGTACAGTAATGGCGGCTGGCTGGAGTAGCCAGGGACGCAGTTACTCGTTTACCCATGAAAACCCTGCACAAGGAACAAACTTTTACCGGATAGCCGAGGTGGACCATGATGGTAACAGCCAGGTGACCAAAACGAATAAGGTCTTTTTCGGAAAGACGCTGCAGCTGTCTGTATTTCCAAATCCAGCGGGGTCTGCTACAAATGTGCGACTCCCTTCTGCAAGTCCATCAAGAATGCTCCTATTCAATGCGGCAGGTCTTCGTGTAGCCGAATACTTTCACCAGCAGCATTCAGTAACCATTTCCTTTGAAGGTTTCCCTGCGGGAATCTACCAGCTGGTGGTGGAACAGGACGGGCAAAAAATGACGAGAACCATTTCCCATCATTGATAAAAAGATTTATCCGGCAAAAAGGGTCACTGATCACAGTGGCCCTTTTTTTATTAAGATCATTACCTTACCCTCTGCCAAACCCTCTTATTATTCCCATTCACGAACATAATCCTGTTCGCATCTGCCATAAACTGCACACTGGCCTTCTCGCCTTTGGCAGGATCGACCATGACCAGCACTTTCGCTTCGGTATACCACTCCCCTTTGCTCACATTGGCATTACCCTCTGATGAAACACCCTGACCACCCGCTCCGCCTGCACTTTTACCGGTCCAGGACAGCAGCGTGCCGTCTGCTTTCAATTCCATAAAATAATCAGTAGCCAGGGACCCGTAATTGCTGCCGCTCCCGCTGCTGAGCACTTCTGTATATCGCCACAATCCAATCAGACGGACATCCCTGCTGGCATTTGGATTACTGATTTTGGTCCCTGGGCCCGAAGCAACCGCAGCACCTTGCTTCATGACCAGCTCAATTACCTGGTTATTCAGTTCGGGAAAAGTGATGGAGAAATGTAATTCTCCTTTTTCAATATATCCCGTGTATGCATATACTTTATCAGTTTCTTCGTCATCGAGCGTACCGGTGATCGACGAATCCTGCACGGTCCCCGATACTGCTGCCTTTTTCCCGTTAATGGTAACAGTTCCGGATAAATTCGTCCCATCCTGCACCAGATCTGCAGACGAGATAATGCCAGGTTGCTCACCACTGAATTTCCCTTTGAATGCAGGTTGCGCAACGGAATCGCATGACAGATCTAACATGAGCAGGACAATTAAATATTTTTTCATCAGTTTCACCGATTTAGAGCTTAAAGATGGCGCGGTTCGCCCGCCAATCCTATACCTCCTCCCTGTGAATTCCAGTTCAATTCAACTACCGGAATGGAGGTAGTTCGTCGCAAATTCCCTCACTCCCTTGTCCCAACCGAAAGACCGGTCAAACTCACCTCTTCGTGGTATTTCGCCATAATCCCAAGGTTTATGTTTCAGGCTGCCGTATTTTAGAAGGGCAATTATGAAAAAGTTCCTCAAACCCCTGCTAACCGCAGCCCTGCTCGCTTTTGTTTACCTCTGCCCTGCACAGAAAATCCGGATCCCGTCCCCGCTGGTGTCCCCGGACAGCGGACTTACAGCCCAACTGGCAAAGCTGGCTCCTGCAGCCTTGCCATTGGTAAAAGAATCCGATCCGGCAGACAATTATTTTTACCGTTCGCTTTACTATATCTGGTCCGAACAATTTCCCGCTGCATTAAACGAACTGGATTCGCTGGCGCTGCTCCGGAGCAAGGGCGGACCTGACTGGTTTCCCATCGATGGCATAGACCTGCGGTCGTATGTACTTACACGCATAGGCCAGTCCCAGGCCAATAAACCATTCAACCAGCTATATGCCGACACCATCACGCAGCTCTACAACCGCGCGCCATCAAAAAGTAAACCGTTAGCTGCCAGTTTTTTTGATACGGATTCATCCGGCCATAAAGAACGGCTGGCTGCACTTATCGCACAGGCACGGGGAAAGGATAGCCTCCCGATCGGGGATCTGAACCGGCTCTCACTGGAGTATTTCAACACCATTGTTTCATCAGTTCTCAGCCCCATTGCCTTGAAATCATTCCGCCGTGAAGATGAAAAAATCTACATCATCCAGGACAGCGTGCTCATCGATGTAGCCCCCGGGGTAAAACTGGCCGCAGTCATCGTCCGCAAACGATCCACCACTACCCCACAACCCGTGATCATGCGTTATAATATTTATGCCAGCAACATCGACCTCGCGACTGCACAGGCCCTGGCAGAAAAAGGTTACGTCGGCATTATCCTCCTGACGCGGGGAAAATACCTGAGCCCGAATACCATTGAGCCATTCCAGCATGATGCGCAGGATGTATACCAGGCGATCGACTGGATCAGTAAACAACCCTGGTGTAACGGGAAGATTGGGATGTTTGGCGGGTCATATCTGGGTTTCAGCCAGTGGAGTGCGGTGAAGCGGGTGCATCCTGCCCTCAAAACCATAGTACCGCAGGTAGCTGTTGGCGCAGGAATTGACTACCCGCAAACCAATGGAGTGTTCATGAGTTATATGCTGCGATGGATCCATATGGTCACCAATACAAAGCTGACAGATCGTGCTGAGTTCAACTCGCCGCGATGGGATAGCCTGTTCCAAAGCTGGTACACATCGGGCCGACCGTTTCGCGCCCTCGACACACTGGATGCCCGACCCAACGCCATTTTCCAGCGATGGCTTAATCATCCGCTATATGATTCTTTCTGGCAGAAAATGGTCCCTTACAAAAATGAGTTTGCCAATTTAAACATCCCGGTCCTCACCACTACGGGATACTATGATGACGACCAGCGGGGCGCCTTCTACTACATGCAGGAACACCTGAAACGGAACAAACAGGCCAGGCATTATTTACTGATCGGACCCTGGAACCATGGTGGTGGTCAGGGTTTTGGCAATCCTGTAAACGGGCAACTGAAAGTGGACAGCGTTGCGGTGTTTGATGTCAACACAACCGTATACCAATGGTTCGACCATATCCTGAAAGACAGTGCCATGCCGGTCCGACTGAAAGACCGCGTGACTTTCGAGATATCAGGCGCCAACGAATGGCGAAGCGTCCCCTCCCTCCAGGCCACGAGCAACGACTCCCTGCGTTTTTACCTGGGTAATGTTTTTTCGAAAAACGGATACAGGCTGGCAGCTTCCAAACCTGCAAAGCCAGGCAGTATCCTGCAGGAAATCAGTTACACCGATCGTTCCGATGCCAGGGCAGCTTTTGATCCGGACGGACCGGTGCTGGATACCGTCCTGAAAACACCGGACCAATTGGTGTTTTATAGTGATACCCTTGCAACACCAGTAATCATGAACGGCTCCATGCATGGTTTACTGAATATTACGATCAACAAAAAAGATGTGGATCTGCACGTGAGGCTATACGAATTAACCCGCGATGGCAAGTACTACCTGCTCAGCCGCTGGTGGGCAAGGGCCTCCTATATCAGGAACCGGGAAAAACGGACGTTGCTGACACCGGGTAAATCGGAATCCATCCCGCTGGATAACGCTTACTACATGTGCAGGAAAATTGCAACCGGCAGCCGGCTGGTTGCCACAGTAGGAATAGTAAAAACTCCCAACTGGCAACTGAATTATGGAACGGGTAAAGATGTATCTGATGAAACAATGGCAGATGGGAAAATTCCCCTGCTGATTAACTGGGGAAACAACAGTTATATCACGGTGCCGCTGCTGCGTTAGTCAATCATACGTTTTTCGATATCTCCCAAAAAATCCTCCATCGCCTGCCGGATATCCAGCCCTGCCCGTTCCGCAATCACAATCAGCCACCAGATATTCTCCGCGAGCTTGTGCTTCAGCCCGGCTTCCGAATCGGACTTTGGCCAGCGGCCTTCATGGCTCATGATATTGCGGCCAACCAGTCCCGCATCGGTAAGGTAGGCCAGGGCATCTTCTTCAAGAGTCCATGCACTGCCATGATGTTGTACCTCGAGCTCGTGGTACTTCTTCCTGATTTCACCCGAACGACGGATGATTTCCGTAAAACTGTCATTTATCATATACTTATTTTAAATCTGCCTCTACAAAACTGATCTTCTCGCCGGTAAGGATGATGTCAAAACTCCCAGCGAGTTTGCATCCGGGAAAATCACCGGTGAATGCAACTTCCACAAAAGCTCCCTGCAGAGCTGGCGTAACTTTCACCAGTTTCGTTTTCGTTTTAAACCCGATAAAATAACGCTCAAAATAATCCCTGATCCCTGCATGACCGGTGAACTTCCTTCCTACCGAAGGATCATCCAACAAGGCATCAGGATGAAAAAAGGAGAGCCATTTATCCGTATCATATTTGTTACCAACTGCGATCCAGTCAGCGATGAATTTATTCAGATCCATGAATTAATGGGATTAAACCGGGATGAGTTTTAATGATTCGATGATGGTCCTCAAACATGACCCAAACAGGATCCGGGAGTCACTAACCCAGCAAACCTTTCTTGTATTCTGAAGGCGAAATGAGGACTTTAGACTTAAACAGTTTCGTGAACGACTGCGGATGCTCAAACCCAAGCTGGTAGGCGATCTCCGCCACGGTTAACCGATCCTTCGCCAGGTAATCCTTCGCGCGTTCGATAACTTTTTCATGGATAAACTGCTGGGTATTCTGTCCGGTCAGATTCCGCAACAGGTCACTCAGATACCTTGGCGTGAGACCCAGATCCGAAGCTAACTGGTTAACAGTGGGCAAACCCTGCTCCAGCCCCACGGCCTTATCGAAATATTTTTCAAACCATTGTTCCAACCTAACCAGCACCTCGTTGTTCACCGCCTTCCGCGTAATGAATTGACGCTCATAAAACCGGTTGCTGTAGTTAAGTAACAACTCTACCTGTGAGATAATCACATCCTGGCTGAACTTGTCAATACGCTGGTCCAGTTCCTCCCGGATCAATCGGTACACGTCCAGTATGGCAGCCTTTTCCTTCGCAGACAAATAAAGCGCCTCAGCGGCGGAGTAACTGAAAAATCCATACTGTTTAATGACTGCTCCAAGGGGATAGCTCCGCAACAGGTCGGGATGGATATGCAGCGACATCCCATCGTAATCGGCTTCCTCATCCTGTATTTTCAACAACTGACCGGGTGCCACGAACGACATTCCCCCTTCTTCAAAATCATAATACCCCTGGCCATATTTGAGTTTGCCTTTGAACCGGGTCTTGAATGATATTTTGTAAAAATCGAGGATGATCCCTTCGGAAAGGTCAGCCGGGTCAAACACGGCGTCCCCGTAATTGATGATACTCACCAGTGGGTGCACGGGTGGGAGCTGGCCCATGGCCTTGTGCAACTGCGAAAGGGAATGATATAAAACGGGTTGTTTTTTCATGTTGAATGGTGAAGCTGCTTCACCCATGGATTAACCTGAAAGAAGCTTTTGTAAAGTTACCGGTTAAAATCAGGATAAAAATTGCTGCCGGATTCGGGCAAACTGTCCTTCGGGGCCGAGTTGCAGGCGTTCCTTGTATAATGCATCCGCATCAGAACCCGCGACATACCTCAATTGGTTTTGTCCGTCAGTTGCAGCATCGTATATGATTTGTGCCACTACTTCGGGACGGGTATAATTGGCCACCTGCTCTTCGCTATACCCCTCGCCGACCTTTGCTACCAGTTGCTGGTAAGCCTCATGCTGTCCCCCGTCCATGGAGCGGTTCACAAAATCAGTCTGCATGCCACCGGGCGCTACCACTTTCACTGCCACATTAAAAGACGCAAGTTCGTAGGCAAGCCCTTCGGAAAATCCGTCCACGCCAAACTTTGTTGCGCTGTACACGGAACAGGTGGGATAGGAAAGCAATCCAAATGTAGAAGTGATATTGATAAAAGTACCAGAACGTCTTTCGCGGAAAGATGGAACAAAGGCTTTAGTGACCCTGATCAATCCAAGGAGATTCGTTTCAACCTGGCGGCTCACCTGCCCGTCGGTAAGCGCCTCAAGCGGACCTACCAGCCCGTAGCCTGCATTGTTGACCACCACGTCAACCCGGTGCTCACGAAGAACCTTGCTTATGGTTTGCTCAACTTGCTCCGGATTGGTTACATCAAGAGGAAGCAGGACAACATTGTCCAGCTCCCTGAGCTCTTTTTCCCTCTCAGGATTTCGCATGGTGGCAATTACCGTCCAGCCCTTTAACTGGAAGAATTTCGCAGTGGCCTTACCAAGACCGGAGGATGCTCCGGTAATAAAAACTGTGTTTTGCATAAAAAGATTGTTTATGCAAAGCTGGGACCGACGGAATTGATAAAGTTAGTCGGAATGGTAATTAGCTTAGCCTGAATGAAGGCAGTGGGCCGCGCAACAATCGCACGCAGGTATCCAAAATAATCATAGATTTATCAAAACCTGACTAATGAAACGATTCCTGCCACTACTCCTTCTTCCGTTGATTTTTACCGGTTGCCTTAAAAATAAAGATGACAAAAAAGATAAAGGCAATATCTACATGACTGTCGATGGTAAGCCGTTAAACCTCAGCAACAATATCATCGCCCAACTTGGTACATTTGACCAGCGAATCACTGTGCTGGATATATTTGGATTTGATGACGCTGATCCTGCGGCAAGGATCCATCTCGTCATTGCTTCCACTGCCCCGATAAAAGTGGGGGAATACATTCGCCATCCTAACGTACAGGATCCCTCACCTTCAATGGACTACAGCCCCGATGGGAATTACTTCCAGCCAATGATATCCCCGCTTAACTCCCCTAATCCATTAAGGCTCATCATTACCGCCATAACAATTGATCATATCGAGGGAACGTTCAGCGGCGATGTCGAAAAAGATGGCCTTGTTACGACAATAACGGATGGCCGCTTTAGCGTAGCCCTGAATTAATTCACTGCTGGCGGAGGATCCTGGCTGACTCCCCAGAATCCCAGCATGGAACGCCTTTTGTACCGTTGTCCTAAATTATCATCATGACAACACAACAAAAAGAAGCAAGCGTGGCAAATGCCCGCCAGTCCATGAACCCGCAGACAAACGAGGAAAACGGGAATATCATGCCGGATGAGGAACAAATGGAAGATGCGTTTAAACTCACGGCCAGTCACAATATCGACGATCCGAAAGACAAAAAGCCGAAGGACAGTGACGAGAACCCCGATACAGAAAATGCCAATAACGGCTCACTCGATGATGAGGAAGTGACGGATCGGGAAAAGAAGGACGATAAAGGCGAAAACGACAACGGCCGTCTGGGTGAGTAGGATCGGGAATTCCTTACCATCATGGCAGGGCAACCGGGAAACGGATGCGGAAAAGTTTTGTCGATCCGTTATCATTGTCCGAAATGGCGACGATTTCACTTGTGTTACCCGAGCCAGTTTTTAATTTGTCCACGGACTCCAGTTTCTCTTTCATGGGTGTACCATCCTGCCCTTTTAATAGATAACAGTTTTGCACTTTTCCTGTATTCAGGGAATAAACCCCGACGAAACTACCCAAGACAGGGCCATCGGAGACCCAATCCTCTGTATCCTCCACGGATGCACAAAAAAGCAGAAGGGAGTCGTTGATAGCCGAAAGACCGGACAACCTTGCCTGTTTGCCTTCGAGCACCGGAAGATCAATTTTATGCCACGCTGTAGCTACTGGCATGGGCATACCGGGTTCAAGGGCATAAGCAAGAAAAACATTTGCGTCAAACGTTATGACCATATTGTTGCCACGATTTGCCAGGAATACTTTGTACCGGGTCATAGAGCTCCCCTCAATATTCCACATCACCTGCCCGGTGCTGGTCTGGGCACGCAGGCTGTCGTAAAACCGGGTGAGTGACACACTAACCTGGTCCCGTGGATTACGGAGATTCACTACTAATAAACTATCACGTGCAGGCACCTTGCTTCCGGAACCAAATGCGAGAAAGAGCTGCTGGCCGCCCACTGTTATTGCCGATGCAGACTCAAAATCGTGTTTGACTGGCTTGGGTTCTCGGTAAATGCTGTCGGGAATGGATTTGATGCGAATGCCCTTGTGATGATACCCGGTTTTACCAAGTACATACACACTCGTGGCATCATCGCCGACTATATACAAAGAATCATTAAATCCCACAACTACGCCAGAACCGGAAGGCACGCCGTCGAGGGTGAGCGAATCAATCACTACCAAAGCGCCAGGCTTGCCATCTGTCGAACAGCCTGTGCATAAAAGCCCAATGACCAACAGCAAACCGGCTAACCTGGGTCTATGTACGAGATAGCGGGAGATACAAAACATATTGTTCCCAATATATTACAATCCCGACAGAAACAATGAGCCACCCTATCAGGCCAGCTCATTTATTAACCGGGAAAATAGTTTCATCCACCTCCGTTCCCTGCCCCGCAACCATACACCAGCCTGCGGTACCGTGATGGTACACTTCCAGCCGACGGACTTTCACCGTCACATCTTTGCCGGCAACAAGCAGTGAAACCTCCAGCAGGAAATTCACCACGCCACAGGTCTTGTCATACACCCGCACAATCTCAGTTCCCGGAACCAGCCGCATCGACTTAAAAACAACCTGCTGTTTTTTCTGCGCCTTGATCCATTGTTGTCGCGATAAAGACAAATCGCCTTTGGGACCGACCGCTACCAGGTCACCACAGCTTTTCTCTTTTCCTGGTCCGGACTCACGGATGATCGCTAACAATTCCCTGCGCTGTTCCGGATAGGCCGTCGTGTCTACCTGCGCAAACGCAGAAAAAAATGCAATGCAACTACAGACGACCAGTATTGTTTTTTTCATATTCTCCATTTTAAAAACGAACTTATTACAGCCTGCACTGCTATCACAAAACATTCGCCGGCCACACTGATACTAACAGCAGATTACTACTGCCGTCGCGACAGGTTTTTAATCGTCGACAAACGGCACCTGTGCAGGCAAGCTGCCCTTTGAGCGAAAAAACAGACCGGCCATTGTTCAGTCCACCCCAACATTGTAACTTGCCCTATGCCCACCTGGCCAGTTATTTTTTCAAACCAACCCCGACACCGGATCGTCCGGCACCTGGCCTTCTGGGTTTCCTGGACTTTATTCCAGCTGGTGCTTTATTCATTTACCCCTTCCCCGCTCCTCATGAAGCAGGATTTCCTGACGCGTGTCTACATCACCTTTCCGGAAACTATCCTGTTCCTGCTGCCGCAAATGTTCCTGGCCTATTCGCTGATGTACCTGGTGATCTCACGAATGGTTTTACCGGGCAAATATCTCATCGCGATCGCAGCGACGCTTCTGCTTATCGTTGCCACCGCTCTGTTCTCCGCATTTCTTTCTGTAAACGTGATCGACGGAGTGCGGTATAAAATGCTGGCCCGTCTGTCCCCCGTTGTTGCCAGCCAACCGGCAGCTCCCGTTGGCTACTCGATAGGTGTGGCCATGCTGGCGGGTTTGCGGGGAGCTATAATGATCGGGGGCATCGCCTCGGCAATTAAACTGATGAAAAG
>SEAD01000211.1 GCA_004173355.1 Chitinophagaceae bacterium
AACAGAAGCCCCGGACAAACGGAATTGACCCGCCTTGTCCGGCGGGCAGCAACCATCAACAATAATCAGGAAAACGAGCCCGGCGGGCACAGCGGGGCAAACCGTTTGCCCTGGGCGCTCTACCCTACATGGCAAAACATTTACCCTGGACGCCCTTTACCAAAAAACCTAAATCTCCACAATCCCGTTTTTAATCGCGTACATCACCAGCCCCACACGGCTATGCACTTTCAGTTTCAGGAACAGTGACTGCCGGTAATCATCCACGGTACGCGGGCTCAGGTACATTTTTTCAGCAATTTCCCTGTAGGATAATTCAGAACAGGTCCAGCGGAGGAACTCCCGTTCTTTTTCATTCAGCACCACTTCCTTTGCCATTGGTTCCGGATCGTGGTGTAATCCGCTGACCAGTTTGCCCGAAACATATTCGGAGAGGTACACGTCTTTGTTGATCACTGAGTCGAAGGCCTGCTTCAGTTCACCGGGGTCGGTATTTTTCAGCAGGTAACCTTTTGCACCGAGACGAAACATCTTGATGATTGTTTTTTCATCACTCAGCATCGTGAGCACGAGTACCTTGATATGCGGGTAATTTTTTTTAAGCCATTGGGTGATCTCAAAGCCATCCATCTCCGGCATGTTCACATCCACCAGGGCGATATCGGGGATCACATGTTGCTGGATACTTGACCGCAGTTCTTTCCCGTTATCGGCTTCGATAACCACCTGGTATCCTTCAAACGTATTGATGAGACTGGCGAGTGCCTTGCGCAGCAATGTATGGTCGTCAGCGATGGCGACCTTTATTTTTTTTAAACCCTTTGCCATGTTATTCGTCTTTCATCGGGACTTCAATCCTGATATCCGTACCCTGGCCGGGTTCGCTGTGGATCGAGAGGTCCGCGCCAATGAGTTTGGCCCTGTTAAAGATACTCTTTAGCCCTACACCACTGTGGGAATTGGTGGATTGTTTTTTTTCGGCAACATTGAATCCAATGCCATTGTCGGAGATCCTTAATATGAAGACATCGTCTGAGTAACTGAGGTCAACCTCCACATCCGTTGCCTTTGAATGTTTGAGGATATTGTTCAGGGATTCCTGGAACATACGGAAGAGGAAAATTGATTTCTGTTCGTTGAATTGTTCCTCTGCCCCGTCCACATGGAAATGCACATCCAGTATGCCCCCTTTTTTCAACGCATAGAGTTCAAAGCGGATGGAGTCTGCCAGCCCCACCTGCGTGATCCGGTCGGTGTGCAGGCTTTTGGTAAGGTTCGAAAGATCAAAGATTGCCTTGTTGAGTACTTCGGTTGAATTCTGTAACTGCTCGTAGGCAGGGTGTTGTTTGTCGATGGGCAATACTGAGAGCGTGAGTTTGGCAACCGATAACATCTGCCCAATATTATCATGCAGTTCCTGTCCCATTGTCTTGAATGCATTTTCCTGTATTTCCAGCTGCGACCGCAGGGCTTCCCGTTCAAATTTGTCCCTCATTTTTTCCATGTCAGCTTCCTGCTTCTGCTGCCTGCGCTGGTAAAGGAAAAGGATGGTTACAATAAACCCGACAAGTAATACCCCGAGGATAATGCCTATGACTGTGACGAAATATATTTCCGGGGTTTCATGCATAAAAAAGCAATGGTGAAAAGCAGGTATAAAAATATGTTCAATATAGTCAGAATAGAGGCAAAGTTAACCAGCACCACAGGCGAGATGCCTTTCCAGTAATTGATGAGTCCGAACAACGGCAGTCCGCAACTGTGCCAGAACAGCAGGGCCGATGTTATCCAGAAATCAGGATTCGACACCAGTTTCACCGAAGCCGCCGACCGGAAGATTTCCAGGAAAAAATAGATACTGACCATTACAACCATCAGGCATCCGAGTGAATAGGTGACGGTAGGAAACAGCCCTTTCTGGAAATAATAAATGTTCATTGCAGAGATCAGTGCATACACGGCAATGGCACCGCGCACCAGCTTCCTGACGGAAGGCTTGCCAATCATACGGCTGATGATCCAGGTAAAATAACAGATCCCGAAAACCGAAAACGGTACATACAGCGCCAGGTTATTCCGGTTGGTGATCGAGGTGTAAACACCGATGGATTCGATCACCAGTGAGAGCAGGAGGAAAAACGGGAAAGTACGGAGATGGCGATATGGATCACCCGCCCTGCCAAATACCCGGAGGCTTGCCAGTAAACTGATGAACATAAAAAAGATGTAAGGGTCAAGGGCTGCAAGTATCCTCATCCGGGTCCTAATATAATATTATTAGAAACAGGAAAGCCCCTCTGAGGGGGCTTTCCTGATAATCCGGATGGTATGGTTTAAATGGTAATGGCCATATCGGTGATCCTGATCTCCATCTCTTCGATGCCACCTTCGTGACCGCCGCAGAACGGAGGGCACATTTTGCCAAGGTTGTAGGCCACAATATTTGATCCTGTGGGAGTGGATATATAAAGGTCTTTGTTGACAACCATGCCGTCAGTGTCTTTCACACTGGTTGCAACCATCACGATAGTCTGGCGGCCGGCATAGAGGGGGTTAGGGGCATTAACCTGGCTGTAGGCACCAAAGTACATGCGTACGCCGTCGCCACCATGGCTTTTTGCTTCCGCGAGGAATTGTTCCAGTTCTTCCACACTGTACCAGACACTGAGCGAATCTTCCTTTCCGAGCTTGCGGGAATTCTGGATCCAGCGTTCAGATTTGTAGTTGGATTTCAACGTATCCACGTGTGCGGTGTCTACGAATTTGCCTGCCCTGGTTGCTTTTACTGTTTTTGCTGATTTTACCTGCGCTTGTTTCATTGCCTTAAGTTTTTATGATGAATGTTTAACCTGACATGAAACTATCATCAAAAGGCACGGAACTTAATATGTAAAGATTGATAAATCAATCTATTACGGATTATAATTATTTATATAGCGTGGATAACCAAGGCTTAATCACAAAAATGATGACAAAAATCCATGAATTTGTTGAATAATTACGGGGAAAATAATGCGTTGGCCCCCGGGGAGAATACCGGGAGCCCGCAGTGGTAAATGTTGAGTTTTTCGACAGGCTGGCTTTTGGGGGCAAATGCCAGTAATTCTTTTATTGAAGGGGTCGGGGCAAACTGGTCTTTTTATTGCTGGTTACCGGGTTATGAAAACACGAGTCAACGCTATAATTTCCAGCCTGCAGGAAACGCTGGGCGGTCAACCCTGGTATGGTAAACCGATTTATAACATACTTGAAGAAACTGATCCCAGCGTAACAAATGTAGCTACAGGTGATCATCCCCACACAGCACTTGCACTGGTTTACCACATGCTGACCTGGACAGAGTTTACACTGGCGCGTGTGCGGGGTGAAAAAATCGATGACATGCAGAAATTCGAGAGTCTCGACTGGCGTGAAATCGACCCGCAGATCCATGGATGGGAAGAGGCCCTGGTACTGTTCAAGACGACAAACAATGAATTGCTCCTTGCGCTGGAAACCTTTACTGACGAGGATCTCAGCCGTACAGTTGATTACCGTGACTACAACTTTGACCAGCTGCTCAACGGTATCATACAACATCATATTTATCACGCTGCCCAGGTTAACTTTATTAATAAATCACATACTACGGGTATAATACCATAACATACTGAGGGTTTACACAGGGTTTCAGTGAGCAGGCAGGTTAGTTTGCAGTATGTCCCGCCGATTAATACCCTTCTGGAAAAAAGCACCATTCTTCCGGCTCCTGTTACCGCTTGTAGCCGGTATCCTGATCCATTGGTATAGTCCGCCGCCATTACCGGTAACCGTCCGGATAACCTCCCTGTCGCTTCTCCTGACCCTTTCATGGATACTCGTGCCGGTGGGCCTCCGCTTCAGGTTCCGTTTTGTGCCGGCAGTATCGGTAGCATTATTGCTCGTATGCGCAGGAATGCTGCTGGTCTGGAAAAAAGACCCGCGCAATGATCCTTCCTGGGCAGGTCCCAGCCCGTCCTACCGCACCATCGAAATTGAAACCAGCTCATCACCTGTTGAAAAAACAGGCTCACTGAAATGCACAGGGTATGTGAGCATACTGCAGGACAGCAGTGGCCGTACCAGCAGGGCGCGGGCGGGCATATGGATCTACCTTGAAAAACATCCGCTGTTCCGGCACCTCCCCCCCGGCAGCAGGCTCCTTTTCCACAAACCCCTTACTGCGGTCAGCAGCAGCGGCAACCCTTATGCATTCGACTACCAGCGTTATTCCCTCTTCCAGGGCATTACCCACCAGGTATACCTGCTGCGCAGCGAAACAGTGATCCTTCCACCTGCAGACCATGGTTTCACCCGGACATTCCTGCCCGGACTACAGGAACGGGTGTTAACTATCATCCGCAGGTATGTACCCGGACAACGGGAAGCAGGACTTGCAGAAGCATTACTGATCGGATATAAACCGGATCTCGATCCTGGGCTTGTAAAATCCTACACCGATACCGGTCTCGCACATGTCATCGCCATTTCAGGTATGCACCTGGCACTGGTATACTGGATCCTGCTCCTGTTGTTCCGCCCGCTTGAAAAGCGAAAAGGGTTTCGCTGGCTCGCTCCCGTATTTACACTGGCGGGACTATGGGTTTTCACATTGCTTGCCGGCGCACAGCCATCCATCCTCCGGTCTGCCGTGATGTTCAGCTGCATCGTGCTTGGCCGTAGCATCTCCCGCACCAACCCGATCTGCAACTCGCTCTCGGCCTCGGCATTTATCCTGCTTTGCTACAATCCGTTCTGGTTATGGGATCTTGGCTTCCTGCTTTCCTATGCAGCTGTCGCAAGCCTGCTGATATTCATGGATCCGATTTACCGGGCCATCTGGTTCCGCAATAAATTTGTAAACATGGCCTGGCAATCAGTTGCCACCAGTATCGCGGCCCAGGTCCTGACATTACCGGTCAGCATCTACAGCTTCCACCAGTTCCCGAATTATTTTGTACTGAGCAATCTTGTAGCCGTGCCGGTCTCCACGGCCGTGCTCTTTGCCGAAATCATCCTTTGCGCCGTTTCCTTTGCAGAACCGCTGGCAGCGTTTACCGGTGCCGCAATATCATTCACCCTGCGTGTACTGAACCAGCTGATCGGTCACCTGGCATCACTGCCATTCGCCACATGGGATGGATTGCAGGTAGACCTCCTTCAATGTATTTTCCTGTACCTGCTGGTACTCGCAACCTGGTACTGGCTGAGGCACAAAAACCCGAAAGCGCTCTGCGCCGGCCTGGTGCTCCTGTTTCTATTCATGACCAGCCGCTCAATTTCGTTTACCCATGCCATCGCACAGGATTATATCCTGGTTTATAACGTGCCGAAAAAACAGGTGCTGACGCGGGTGAGGGGGAGGTCATGCCTGCACCTGGGCGACAGCACAGTAGCAACTGAAAACAGTTTCCATCTTGCACCGGAGCATATCCATTCACGGCTGCATGGCATCATGGGTACAGACTCACCCATACCGGCCAGCGCCGACCGTGCCTGGGTCACCGGTACCATCAAT
>SEAD01000355.1 GCA_004173355.1 Chitinophagaceae bacterium
GCCCTTGGCGCTGTACCGCCCTGGTTGCTGCTGTTCAGCAGGTCATCAAGTCCTGTTACGGTCTCCGGCCGGGAAAAAACGTCCTGGATGATCGCTTGGTTATCAGTTTCTCCCACAGGTGTTCCACCCGCCGTTCCACCGGATAAGGTGGCCAGTAAAGAAGATACTATTTCTTCCGCATTGGTATATTCATAATCCTGTGGATTTTCGTCGGCTTCGTAGTAGGCATCGGTGGCAAAGGTGAATTGGTCGCCCGGCATCACCCGCAGCATGATCGCCGTACCTATGCGACGGTCCGGATCATCCGCATTCAGCCTTGCGGCCTTCGTATCATCAGGAATGGTGCTGCCCGGTTTATCGTCCCTTACCGCGGCTATGTTTTCGAACAGCAACTGCTCGCTGTTGGCCGTTGCGATCTCGTGCATAGCATAGTATTCATGGGTTGATGGCTCTGCAGCCAGCGTCGTACGCACATTGCCCAGGTGGTCTTTGATGAAGTATTCATAGACAAATTTGGTGGCACCGGCCTGGCTACCCGCAGTTACCGCCTCTGGGCGGCTCCTTCCTTCTTCGTTGAGTATGTATTGCAGTACATTGTCCTTGTACACTAAGCTGCCCATGTAATCCCATACCTCCGTAGTGAAGGCTTCAGTATTATGCACCCGCTTTTGCAGCTTGTTTCCATTAGCATCGTATACATAGGTGATGGTATTGCCACTTATCGTGATCACAGCGGGTTTGTCCAGGTGGTTATAGGTAATGGAGGTGATCGCTTTGTTGGCATCCGTGATCAGGTTACCGTTATTGTCATAAGTATATTCCACAGGCAGGTCGGCATAATCCTTAAAGTCAGGAAAATTGCCGGTATTTGGCTCATTCACCGGGTCGCTTACTTTTATCAGCTGATTGCTGACAGACGCATATTGATATGTAAGTTGGTCCATTTCAAATGGCCCATTACTCTTTGTACCCCTTTGGTTCATGTTAAGGATGTTGCCTCGTACATCATATCTGATGCCTGAAACCGTATAGTCCTTGTTGTTCTTCACCCAGCTGGCCGGTAGTGTTGGATTATTGCGGTACTCGGCATGGGTCAGCCTGCCCAGGGGGTCGTAACTGTAACCATAAGCATTCCT
>SEAD01000212.1 GCA_004173355.1 Chitinophagaceae bacterium
AAATATACAGCAACCTGGTCGTTCAAACATCCATCTCCATGGGATTATATTTTCTTCATGAACAATGAACTGAAGCAGGATCTCGGTTGGTTCTGGTATTATTGGTTGTGGACAACAGAAGCTGTGAATGGATCTATCCGCGATGTAAAAATGGCAAAAGGAAAGACCACAGTGACTGTTCACCAGGCCGGCCAGATGCCATCGCCGGTGGTGTTGAAAGTCGAGTTTGAAGCGGAAGGTCCTGCGATTAAAAAAATGGTCAATGCAAAAATGATCGATGCAAATACAGCTGAGGTAACATGGCCTGTATCTGTATGGTTTAATGGCAGCCGGACATTTGATGCAGTTTTGGATTTCGGGCCAAGGAAAATTAAAAAGATTACGCTTGATCCGCATTGCCGTTTTCCGGATGGAAATGTGGAGGATAATGTGTGGGTGGGGAAGTGATTAAGAATATTCCGGAAGGGTCTTGACAAAGGTTCGGCTCGATGCAATCGAGCACAACGGTGATGATTATACCGAACTTCTTGTGGAATGGACCCTTTGCATCCGATTGCGTGCTTCTTCAAGAAGCGTGTGAATTTTCTGCTCTAACTTTTTTTTCGGTGGAAGCTCTGTCCAATACTCAGCTACAATTATCCCGTCTTTTTGCATCTCCAGGAGTTCAACCTGTTCCCTGCTGCTTTCAGCGCAAAGAATGAGACCAACTGGAGTTAGTTCACCGGCATTACGTTCATATTTTTCCAGCCATTTCAGGTAAAGCTCCATTTGACCCTTGTGTCTTGCCTCGAATCTCCCAATTTTTAATTCGATTTCCACGAGGCGATTCAAATGTCGATGGAAAAAAAGCAGGTCCAAATAAAAGTCCTGCCCATCAATTATCATTCGCTTTTGCCGTTCGATAAAAGCGAACCCTGTTCCTAGTTCGAGGAGGAAAGTCTCAAGGTCTCCCAGTATTGCGTTCTCAAGATCTTTTTCCATATGGGAGTCCTTCAGTCCCAGAAAGTCCAGGATATATGGATCCTTAAATTTGTTTTGCATACCTGAATCCCAGTCTGAATTTTGGAGGTTTGCAATTTCGCGCCGTTCAAATTCTTTTGAGGCTATACGTTTTCGTAATTTACTTACACTGAGTTGATCCTGAGCAACTTTCTCTGCATAAAATGTCTTGGCTTCGATGCTTTTCAAGGGGAGTAAAAGAATTAAGTGTGACCAACTCAATTGTCGTGACATCGTCACGACAATGTGATCATCCGTAAATTGATCGGCGAACTGCATCATCCGCCGCACATTCTTTTCCTCAAAGCTTCTTCCAAATTCCTGCTTCAATTCGCGTGACAATGTCAGGATAATCTGTTTCCCATATTCAGCGCGTTTATTTACCACGACTGTTTTATTGATGTGTGAGCCAATTTTCCAAAACAGCATAGTTAGGGATGCATTTACATGGATATAGGTCTGTGACCTCGTTTCCTTGATGAGGTTGGAGAGTTCCTCATATAAATTAGTATAGACCTTGTGCATCATGGCTTCTAAATGTACACTCGACTGTTGCCGAATGCCATGCTGTTTCAATCATGTTTTTTTGTGTTTTTTCTGGATTCCCAACGATAATAATAGATAGCCAGAAAGGCCGTGTCGGGAAAATTATGATGGTTTCGAAATATATTGCAATCCAAACTCTGGGCTCCTACAGGAATGCGATTCCTTTTCACAAAACTGCAAATTGAGGGAGTGATTAATTCATCGAGTGGAAACATTGCAGAAAAGCAGGTGTAGCTTGGGAGATATTGGCAATTTCATTAGCGAATTGGAAAGAGAAGGCTTTTTTGACTCCGCTTCCCACTCAGACTTCTTAGTGGATCATCTTCAAATTTCCCTAAATTTGAAACATACTGATCAGAGATAATGGCGTTGTACAAAGACTATAGTGATGTTGAACTGGCGACCCTGTTGCGCGAGGCGGAACACGTCAGTAACCCGGCATTTGCTGAACTGTATAACCGTTTCTGGAAAAAGCTGCTGGTCGTTGCCATGAATCGCCTTGGAAGCATGGACGAAGCAGAGGAAGTGGTGCAGGAAGTATTTTATAATCTCTGGAAACGCAGGACCAGCCTGACCCTGGTGGCATCTCCCGCCACTTATCTTGCCACTGCGGTTAAATACGAAATCATCAACCGGCTCGCTAAGATCCAGCGCAGTGCCGAATACAAAAGACACGCGGCGCGTCATAATCAGTCAACCGATAATTCCACCCAGGAAAGCGTCGGATCCAGGGAAGTACGGGTGATCATTGCTGATACCGTAAAAGCATTGCCTGAAAAATGCCGGATAGTATACCAACTCAGCCGGGAGAATGGATATACCCAGAATCAGATCGCAGATAAACTTAATATTTCTTCCAAAACGGTAGAGTCCCATCTTGCCCGGGCGATGAAAAGCCTGCGCACCCGTCTCCGGCATTTCCAGGTTTTCTTTCTCTGAAAATTTCTTTTCCCACCCACTAGGGGAAACTGCCCGCTCAATTGGCTATTGAGGAAACTGCTTTATGCAAGCTCCCCTGTCCCCGAAGGATATTTCCTTACTGGCTGAAAAATGGCTTAACGGCACACTCTCCGCGGAGGAGCAGGAGCTGTTCAATGATTGGTACAACCAGTTCAACGACCAGGAGCTGTCACTTCCAGCTGACCACCCGTCCAGTTTACCGGAAATAAAAATCCGGATGTTGCAGCAAATCCAGCAGCGGGTCAAAAACGAAGAAACAACCCCCGTAATCTCCATGAGGGCAAGACGGTGGGCCGCTGCAGCTGCTGTAACCGGATTGCTGCTGGCAGGCGGATATTTCATCAGCACCTTCAACCAGCCGCCTGCTGAAAAAATGGTGCGTACCGACAACGGCCAGCGTAACAAAGTAATCCTGCCCGACAGCAGCATCGTCTGGCTGAAACCCAACAGTACCATCGCTTACGCTGGTTTTGATGGAAAAGGGGAACGCCGGATCACACTATCAGGGGAAGCCCTGTTCGAAGTGACCAAAAACTCTCATAAGCCCTTTGTGATACAGTCCGGGGACTATATGGTAAAGGTTCTCGGTACCAGCTTTAATGTGCGGAACACAGCCAGCCTGCCTTTTCAACTAACCGTTTTAACCGGTAAAGTCCTGGTTGAAAAAAGCCTGCCTGATGGCCGAAAGACCCAACAGTTCGTTGATCCGTTACAGACACTGACCGCTGCCGGATTGAATCGGCTGGAGCTGCAGACTGCGGCACCTGCGCAGAAAGCGGAAGTATCAGCGGGCACTGAATATCCGATGGATTTCCAGAATGTTTCCTTAGCTGACATAGCAGCCCGGATCGGGGCGAAGTTTAATGTGAAATGCAAAATTGAAAGCGAATCGCTTTTGAATTGCCGACTTACCGCAAACCTGTCCGGTCAGTCACTCACCCGTACACTGGAACTGATTGCAGCTTCCATTAACATGCAATTCCAGCTCAAAGACGGGGAAGTATTGTTGTCGGGTTCGGGATGCGAATAATGGATACAACAATTTGATACAATAAACCAGGGAAGCAACATCCCTGAAAGGTTCAGGCTTTTATCTGATTACTTAACCAAACTGACAAACATCATGGTCTTACAATCTCGCATGGGTAAAAAAGGACTTGTTACAGGGGAATACAAATCGTTACTGCTGACGATTTGCCTTATTCTTTTCAACCTTCTGGCGGCAACCGCAGGCACGGCCCAAAGCCTTCTCGACAAACGGATTTCGCTCAGCTTACAAAACGAACCAGTGGAGAAAGCGCTGGAAAAAATCGGGCAACAGGCAGACGTTAAAATCGTGTATTCAAACAACCTTTTCACAGCCGCATCGCCTACCATCACCCGAAGCTGGCAACAGGAAAAAACGGCTGTGGTGCTGAACCAGGTATTATCATCGCTGGACATTTCCTACAATGAAATGGATGGCAATTACATCGTGCTGAAAAAAGTAAAAAAGTCAGATAACAAGGCAAATAATGTGTCCGGAGCCAATGACTATGCCGATACCACGATAACCGTAAGGGGCCGGCTCCTTACCGTCCAGGGCCTGCCGGTCATCGGGGCTTCAATCACAATTGCCGGAAGCTCAAAGGGAACCACCTCGGACCTGAACGGCAACTATGAAATAAAAAACGTGGGTCCCTCTGCAGTACTGCGTTTCAGCTACATTGGTTATCTCCCACAGGATATCGCAATCGTCGGGCGCACAGTTGTCAACGTATCGATGGTGGAAAATGCAGAAGGCGCCAAATTGAATGAAGTGGTGGTTGTAGGTTATGCCACCACTACCCGGAGAACCAATACAGGGTCAGTGTCCAGCATTACCAGTAAGGACATCGGCTCACAGCCCGTGGTAGACCCGATTTCCGCCATGCAGGGTACCATGCCCGGTATTTTTGCGTCGGCTTCCAATGGCCTGACGGGTTCCCAGTTTAACGTTACCATCAGGGGATTAAACTCCCTGTCTGCCGGAAGCGAACCATTATACGTAATTGACGGTGTGCCTTATTTTAATGAATCACTGAACCAGTTTAACTCGGCCAATGGACAACAAAGTCCGCTCGCCAGCATCAATACCGCCGACATCGAGCGGATTGACGTCCTTAAAGACGCCGATGCAACCGCGATCTACGGTGCAAGGGGTTCAAACGGCGTGATCCTGATTACAACCAAAAAAGGAAAGACCGGTAAAACCAAATTCGATCTGAACGTATTCACAGGTGGCAGCCAGGTAGTGAACCAGCTGGACATGCTGAACACTGCACAGTACAGGGAACTACGCAAGGAAGCATTTGCCAACGATGGTATCATCCCTACAGTTGATAACGCCCCGGACCTGTTAGTATGGGACTCAACCGGTACCGGTACTGACTGGCAGGACCGCATGATCGGAAACACGGGCAGGGAAACGCAATTGCAGGGATCGGTTTCCGGTGGCAGCGAGCAAACACATTTCATGGTCAGCGGAACCTACCGGAATGCAAATTCCGTACAGGCCAATGACCGTGGTTTCACCCGCGGATCGTTATTGTTTAACCTGGATCATACCGCCCTTAATGGCAAGTTCAATATTTCCACGTCTGTAAATTATTCCATCACCAGCGATAAGTCGCTGGCATCGGATCTTACCTCTTATTATGAGTTTGCCCCGAATTACCCTTCCTATACAGCGACGGGTGATTACTACTGGTTTGGTACCGAGCAGAACCCGGAGGCTTACTTCCTCAGAAAGTCAACAGCGAAAACCAACAACCTCATCGCGAACGGCATCCTGCGATACACCATTCTCCCGGGCCTGAATGCAAAAGTGAACCTGGGTTTTACAAAGTCCAATATGGACCAGGTGCAGGTTTACCCTACGGCTACTTTCAACCCGGCAAACGCGACGGGCAGTATGAGCTATTTCGGTTTCTCGGATGCGCAGACTTACCTCGTTGAACCCCAGCTGGACTATAGCCGGAGGG